>JANWYV010000023.1 GCA_025055075.1 Blastocatellia bacterium | reverse complement strand
GCGCAACGCTTTGCTGATGGCCAGATGCAACGACGGATTGAGCGGACGCGGCATTTCTCCGAGCTTTTGCCACTCGCCGTCACGCCTCAGCTCATTCCACACGTTCGGATGAAGGATGTCTTGCAATCGTGGAGCAAATTCGCCCGCCAGCCATTTCCCCATCTGATCGCCGTCCATCACCAGAACGGCGTAGTATCGGGAGGGTGCGCGGAGATTATTTCGCTTGGCGAAGTCGAGCAGTTCAGCGAGCGCTTTTAGAGCTTCGCTCCGCGTTGAATCCAAGTCAGAGGGCTTATCCTTCCACTTCTCGATCAGCTCGCGCTGAAGATCTCGCCTATTGAAGGATTCCTCGAAAAGCCAATCCCCGTCCAGGCGAGCGAAGTCCCAAGGCAGATCGGGTGTCCGCCTATGAGCGCGAGCTGCCGCTTCTGCCACTTTTGGAAGAGGTGCGCTTTTCGCTCGCTCATCGCCCAAAAGGGTCCGCACGCACCTCACGTAACGATTGACCGCCTCAAAGAGCTCCTTGTCCCGATTTAGCAGCGCTTCGAGAACTCGCTGCTTGAAGGACGACGTGGCTACTGTGCTAGTCGATGGGAAAGATGTTTCAATGTTCCATCCGAGTCTAGCTTTGAAATAATAGGCCGCCGCCAGGCGCTTCGTGAGCGCGATGGCGCTCAATCGCTCGCCGCTGCGAAGAAGCGGCAGTCGAGGAATCATGCGCTTATTCCAAAACTCGCGGAGCTTGCCGAAATCCGTGTGCTCACCGAGATGCACCGGTTCCAGTTCGGCAATCATCGTGCACTTGAAATGCGGCTCGACCTGCTGTGCGAACTCGCGCGTTGCTTTTCGACTCCCAAGACCACGTTCGGTCAGCGTGTAGAGCTTGCTGTAACAGGTGCCGATGTTGGGCGTGTAGCCTGTCCTCTCATACTGCTCGACAATCGCAGCGAACTCCCACGGCTCTTGCTGCGGCTCACACCAGGTCTTGAACGTTTCGAGAAACTCCTTGTAATCCTCATCCCACGGAAGCACAGCCCAATAGGTTTCCAAGAAGTTTTCAACCTGTCGCTCCCAGATGCGATTCCACTGGCTGTCCGGTGTGATGCTGACCTCTTGCTCGACGCGACGTTTCACGGTGAAGCAAATCTCTCGGAAAGCCTCGTGGACATTTGTGACAACTTGCTCTGCGATCTTCTCCGCTTCATCCATCGGCAGGATGGCCAGGAAGCGATTGGGCAAAGTTGGCGAAGAGAGCATCTCTTCAGTAGGCTTTTGGATGAAGCGCAATCCTTTCTCTTCGATCAACCAGAGATCAGCGAATGGCTGTCCGCATAGGTCGGGAAAGATGATCGAATCCGGCCCCCAGCTTTCAGCGACAACTTTCATCGCTTGCCAGGAGAGGTAGGAGAGCAGATAACTGCCGGCCCACAGGTCTTGCGTCTTTCGCGCAGCGGCGATGAAGCTCTGAACGGGTCCAAGTGCGAAAAGGAGAAACGCCGGCTTGGGCAAGGCTCCGGCAATGGCCGACGTCACGCGGCGATGCTCCCAGATCGAGTGATCGGGCACGCGCGTATCCGCCGGAAGCACTTCCCACAGTTGCCCCATCCCATCTCGCTCGCACTTGGCTTCAAGCCGGGGAAGCAACTCGCGCCAGAGCGCCAGATAGAGCTTCTCCCGATCATCGCCATACGCGCTCCGCAACTCGGAAAACACTTCGTCCACAGAGTTCATGACCGTGCGGTGATCTACTGCTGCAAGCGATTGGATGGGAAATCGCTTTCCCGAGAGCGGATGAACGATCAAGGGGTTCTGGGGCCAATCGGTCGGAAAGCCCTTGAGGTTCACGCGGTCTGCGGCCGAAGCAATTCGATCCGCGATTTTGACCTCGTCCGGAATCACACCGTCAAGCCCGAGCTTTTCCATCAACTCTTTTGCCCGACCCTCATGGCCGCCGTTGATCGCGCGGCCTAAAATGATCGCTTTCTCCGGCGGATCATGGAGCAAGGCTTGAATTTTGCGAAGCAAGACTTCCTGGTTCATAACCAATTCCTCACATCAAGATGACCGCCGAATTGATCGCGAAACTGCTGAGTCAACCCTTGTTGAACGGCAGCGGTTGGGGGATTCAGAAACTGAGGTTTCTGCTTTGGCCCCTTCGACTGGTCTTTGATCTTGAGCATCTCTCCGCTCGGCAGGAAAGATGATCTGAAATGGAGCAGAACGAGCGATACTCTCCCATCTCCGAGTTTGAGGAAGCGAAACAGCAGCGGCGAGGCGCGCCGAGTGAACCTTTGCGTTTCGACCATGGCCTGCTTGTGCGGCGCCGAACGATAGCGAAATTGCAGTGGAAGTCCAAAGGCTGGCCGTTCCAATGTCGGCGAACGACCTGCGTTCAGGTAATCGTTCAGCACCGAAGGAAAATCAGGATTGCGCTTATGTCGAAACTGTTGAAATTTCTTCCCCACCTCTTCCATTGCGCTCAGAGCGTCTTTCCACGTGGTCCGAATGATCCAGATGTCCGCATGATTCGGGTGAAGGATGGGAAAGTCCACGCTGCTGCCTGGCGTTTTCGTCGCGAGCTTGTTGAGTTCGGCGACAAGACCGCGCACTTTCCTCAATCCGCTTTCCAGATGACTTTTCAGCGCCTCGACAGTGTTTATGTCCGCCATCGTGAAGGCAGGAAGATCACGAAAGATCTCCTGCTCGTCGCTCACCCCTTTGACTTGAACATTTCCTCCGCCGCGTCGAGCGCGCGTTCCGAGTCCTCCGAAATGCGTCCAGCACCAAAGCGCGCACGCCGTGAGCTTCAACAGCTTCTCAGCTTCCTCGTTGAACGAAGAAAGCTCCAGCGTGAAAGTCGTCCCGACATCCGCATAGGGACGTTCGTTCCCGCCGAGCTGCGTCGAATAGAGCAGATAGGTCAACCCTGGGCGACGAGTTTGCCTCCTCGCTTGGTCATACCCCAGATCAAGCTCTTTGTTTTGCTTAATTCGCCCGCCGGCCCAGCGAATGTCTTTGATCCTGACGAGTACTGGAGATCCTTGCTCTTCTTTCCCGAAAACTCGACTCTCCAGCTCGTGGAGTTGGTCCGGTCGTATGATCCCCAGTCCGCCCAGTAGGGCGCGATACCAATAGCGTAGGTGTCCGCGGATGCTCGCGGCGCGAAGCTCGACGCTGTTCTGATCATTGCCCGACAAAAATAGCGGCGTAACAGTCTCCAGCGTAAAGCCGACTTTTTTCATCTTCGCCTCCATGCAGGGCTGACTGTATCAAAGTCGGTTCGCGCTTTTCCACATTAGCAATATGGCGGCAATCTTTCCGAGCATCTCCGGTCATTTAGCTAAGACGTCGCGGGCACCGAATTGAGCGCGGATTCATGATGAGCGATTTCGAGCACGTACTTCCCGAGTCCGAAAGTCGTGCCGGTGCCGACGTGCACGAGTTCGCCTGCGATGAGGAGAGGGAGGAAATCAATTCGCGCGTTCTCCTTCAGCTCGTATTCGATTTCGCCGACGAATCCGCCCAGTCGCATCTTCGTTCGCTGCCGATGCGAGTAGCGTTCCCAATCGCGCCAGACGAGGGCCTGATGGACGGCGGGAATAGCTTGCGCGCGTTCGATCAAGGAGCGATGATCGAGCGCCTTCGGCTCATCCCCATGCACGAGTACGAGCTGCCAGAGCCGCCGCAGCAGGCTTCGCACAAATAGGTCGAAAGGAAGCTCACCTTGTAAATCTCCGCCGACGCGCACGCGCGTGGGGGTTATGAAGCGAAGCCGGACGCGATCCCCGGGAGAGTTCTGAAGTCGAAGTTGCCGCGCCTGGATGAACGCCTCCAAGCACAGTTCGCCCTTCTCCCAGACGAAGCGCCTGGACGAACCGTCGTAGATCACGAAAGTCCCACCATCGGCGTCTCGAGTGCGCACCGTTTCGAGAGTGAAGCGAGCGCGTCCTCGCCCGATGCCAGCGCGTCCTGCCTGTTCTGCAGCTAAGATCACATAAGGGAGATCGGCCACCGCTCGTCCGAAAAGCCAAAGGCCGAAGGTCAAGGGCTCGCCCGGAGCATAACGCTCTTTCTCTTCGAGCGGAGGCTCCAGCACGTAAGGGTGGGGCGCGAAACGCTGTCCGCGAAACACGGGCACATCGGGTGGGGGCGATGTCTCGAACACGTAGGGGTAACGGCAGCTCGAGCGCACCGTGCAGAGTTCGCATTGCCCGTCGGGACGAACGCACACGACGCGCTTGAAGGCCCAGCCTATAGCGCCGCGAATCGTCGAGCCTTTGAAGCGTGGAAGCCAGGCCTCGTCCTGCGCACGCCAGGTGAATTCGAAGCCCCCGACACGCAAGGCGCGAGCGAAGCTGAGGAGGTCCGATGACGTGTCCATAAAGCGGCTCCAGTTTACCCGCAGATTTCACAAGCGCCTCTGCCCGTGGCTTCGGGCGAACGGACGACTGGATCCGGCGCTCTCCGCTCGATATCGAGCATCCTCGACTACCGCTCTCGCCGACGGAAACTCGCTGGAGCACGCGTTCGAACTGGAGTGGATCTCGCCATCTCGCCTCGTGGCGAAATGGCGCCTCCATTTTATAGAGAAGGCCCACAACGCGTCAACGAGTTTTTTCTGCGAATTTGACGCGCGAAGCTCGGAATTGGTACGATCGCGCCTTCTTCATCGAGCGCATGGAAGGGAGGGGCGATGATTGCGATGGGGATTTTCGGGCGAAATGTCGCGTTACTTATCCTGATCTTCAGCTTCGCCCTCGGCGGGCGCGGCCTCTCGGATTCGACAGGGTTTCGCGTTGAAGTGGGAGTCGCCCCGGGGCTTCTTGAGACGCCGCAGACGGGGCGCTTGCTCCTGGTCTTCAGCTCGCGACCGGAGCCAGAACCGCGTTTCGCCATCGGGCGCACGGGACTCAAGGGGCCGTCCGTCTTCGGACGGGATGTTCGGGATTTCGGGCCCAATCGCACGGCCATTCTGGACGAGACGGCGATCGGCGTGCCGATTGAACGTCTTGGGCAGCTCCTGCCAGGGGAATATTTCGTGCAGGCCGTGTTCATGTGGAATCCGGACATTCGACGACCGGACGCCCCGGGTAATCTCTACAGCGATGTGCGACGCGTCCGAGTGGATCCTGCACAGGGCGGCGTGATTCGCTTGGAATTAACGCACAAGATCCCCGAAGAGTCGCCCGAAGAGACCGAGCATGTGAAGTTCGTGAAGATCCCCTCTCGACTCCTCAGCGCGTTCCACGGTCGGCCCATGTATCTGCGGGCCGGGGTGATCCTGCCCCGTGATTATGCGCGCGAGCCCGAACGCCGCTATCCGCTTCGCATCCACATTGGAGGATATGGCACGCGATACACGAACGTACTCCGGCTGATGGCCGAAGGTTCGGAGTTTCGGCGCGCGTGGCTCGCGGACGATACGCCGCGAATGATCCTGCTGCACTTGGATGGGGCCGGTCCCTATGGAGACCCATACTACGTGAACTCGGCGAATAACGGTCCGTACGGTGACGCGCTCGTTCAGGAACTGATCCCGTATGTGGAGCGGACGTTTCGCGCGCTGGGTCGGCCCGAAGCGCGTGTGCTTGATGGGGGTTCGACCGGAGGATGGGTCGCGCTGGCGCTTCAGATTTTCTATCCAGACGTCTTCAACGGCGCGTGGGCATATTGTCCGGATAGCGTGGATTTTCGCGCCTTTCAACTCATCAACATCTACGAGGACGAGAACGCCTACGTGAACCGATATGGCTTCGAGCGACCGAGCGCGCGCGATGAACGCGGTGATGTGCGATTCACCATGCGGCACGAGTGTCAGGTGGAGAACGTCGTGGGTCTGGGCGATAGCTACACGATGTCGGGTGGACAATGGGGGGCATGGAATGCTGTTTACGGTCCGCGCGGCGCCGATGGGCGTCCCGTCCCCTTATGGGATCCGAAGACGGGGCAGATCAACCGCGACGCCGTCGAGCATTGGAGGCGATATGATCTGCGGCTCGTCCTGGAGCGGAATTGGCCCACGCTCGGCCCGAAGCTGCGGGGAAAGCTCCGCATTTGGATGGGGGAGGCCGACGATTACTTCCTCAACAATGCCGTCTACTTGCTGGAGGACTTCCTGAAGCGAGCTGATCCTCCGGCGGAGGCGCGGATCGTCTATGGGCCACGTCGCGGTCATTGTTGGCGTGGGGTGAGCGAGCGCGAATTGATGCGGGAGATGACGGAGGCGATCGAGCGGGCTCTTCGCCCCTCGCGTTGACAGGTCCCCTGGTCGTGTGCCATCAATTAGCGTTCGCGGCGTACCCGCGACAGAGTGAGCGAAGGCGAGGAGGATGCTGATGAAGCCACTGGCCGAGATGAAATGCGAAGCATGTCGCGGCGATGTCCCCCCTCTCAGCGATGAAGAGATCGCTGCGCTCTCCCCACAAGTGCCGGAGTGGACGATCGTCGAACGGGAGGGGATCAAGCGGCTGGAGCGCACGTTTCGCTTCCGAGATTTCGCCGAGGCATTGGCCTTCACGAACAAGGTGGGCGCGCTGGCGGAGGAGGAGGATCACCATCCGGCGATCTTGATCGAGTGGGGACGCGCCACCGTCACCTGGTGGACGCACAAGATTCGTGGCCTGCATCGCAACGATTTCATCATGGCCGCGAAGACGGATCGGCTCTACGCTGAAGAAAAGCCTTCTGCCTCCGAATGAGGGGACGTCGGGGAAAGCGCGTGGGCACGTGAGGCAGCGGGAGAAGACGGGATGGAGCGATTTCAGGGGAAAGCGCTCTCGTGGGAGGTGAGGGATGGCATCGTGGAGCTTCAGCTCCATCGCGAGCCATGCAACGAGATCGGCTCGCTGATGCTAGAGGAGTTGGAGCGATTCGCCTGGGCGTTGGATGAGCTGACGGAAAAAGCGCACGTCGTCATCCTCTACAGCGCCGTGCGCTGTGGGTTCAGCGCCGGAGCCGATTTGCGGGAGCTGTACGAACGCGCGCGAGATTTGGACGTGGCCGAACGCACGGCCGGCGTGCGGAAGTTCCTCGAACGCATCCATCGCGTCCTCAATCGGCTCGATGCGACGCCGCTTGTGACAATTGCGGCTGTGCACGGCGTGGTGTTCGGTGGAGGATTGGAACTGGCCCTGGCGTGCGACCTCATCATCGCCGAGAAGATGGCGCGGTTCGGTTTTCCGGAATTGCGATTGGGATTGATCCCGGGCTTCGGGGGCATTCCGCGCTTGAAGCGAGACGTGGGCAATGGTGTCGTGCGCGATCTCCTGCTGACGGGGCGCAGCATCAACGCTGCGCGCGCACACGCTGCGGGACTCGTCAGCCAATTGGTGGCCGAAGGGCAAGCGCTCGCGGTCGCTCGAACGACGGCAGCACAGATCGTGAAATTTGATTCCAAGGTGCGCCGAATTGCGAAGCGCTTCATCAAGCCGATCCCTTACGAGGATCTGCGCCAGGAGATTGACCTCTTCTGCGAGTTATTCGCGCGGCCCGAAGTGATAGAGAACCTGCGCCGTTTCGTGGAGAGTCGGAGTCCGTTGCCGTACCTCCCGTGAGTGGGCGATTAGGAAGACATTTTCATCCCTCCAAATGCGCGCGGACGCGAGCGGCGATGATCTCTCCGATGCGCAATGAGGCCGTCGCCGCGGGTGAAGGAGCGTTGAGAACATGCACCATGCGCTCGGCTTCGAGGATGTGAAAATCGTCCACGAGCCGACCCGATGAATTCACGGCCTGAGCGCGCACGCCAGAAGGCGCAGGCCGTAGGTCTTGAGGACGAATGTCCGGGACGAGCCGTTCGAGCGCGCGGGCGAATGCGCGCCGGCTGAAGCTGAGCGCCATCTCACGAAGGCCCACCCGTCCATAGCGGGCGATCAAGCGCCAGAAGCCGGAGAAGGCGAACATCTCTCCCACATCTCGTGCGGAGATGCTCCACCGCGTATACCCCTCGCGTTTGAACGCGAGCGCGGCGTTCGGACCCACCTCGACGCGTCCATCCACGCGACGGGTGAAATGAACGCCGAGGAACGGCAACTCCGGATCAGGGACGGGATAGATGAGATTCCTGACCAAGGCGCGCCGTTCGGGAATCAGCTCGTAATAGTCCCCGCGAAAAGGGATGATCCGCAGATCGGGATGAAGACCGCAAAGGCGCGCCACGCGATCGGCTTGAAGACCGGCGCATCCGACAAGAACACGACATCGGACCTCGCCGGTCGTCGTCTCCACGATGATCTCCGAGCTCCGACGATGCACGCGCAAGGCGCGAGCACTGGTCCGTACTTCCCCACCGCGTTGGCTGATGTCACGCGCCAGCGCTTGGGCGACGAGCGCGAAATCAGTGATCCCCGCTTCCGGAACCCAAAGAGCGGCGAGTCCGCGCGCATGTGGCTCGTAGTCCGGGATCTCTCCCGAGCGCAACCATCGGAGGCCTTGAAGGCCGTTCATGTGGCCGCGCCGCTGCAGATCGGCCAAAATGGGGAGCTCGCGCTCAGACGTCGCGATCACCAACTTCCCACAGCGCTCATGCGGGATTTGCTGTTCCTCCAAGAAGCGATAAAGTGCCCGACGTCCCTCGACGCACGTGCGCGCTTTGAGCGAACCGGGGCGATAGTAAAGGCCCGAATGGATGACGCCGCTATTGCGCCCACTTTGATGAGCAGCCAGGCGAGGCTCAGCCTCCAAGACGACGAGCGAACACCGCTGCAGTGACTCCAGAAGGGCGCGCGCCGTAGCGAGCCCAACGAGTCCACCGCCGATGAGCGCTACATCGTACAGTCGCGCGCTCACGCCTTTCGGAGAAGATGACGAAGGGCGCCTTCCAAGTCCGGATACTGGAAGACGAAGCCCGAAGCGAGTAAGCGAATCGGTTCGACGCGCTGGCTGGCCAACAGCAATTCTTCTCCCATTTGTCCGAAGAGCAAGCGCACGGCCGCAACGGGTATAGGCAGAAGCGCCGGTCGGCCAAGGACGCGCCCAAGCGTCCGCACGAATTCGCGATTGCGGACCGGATCGGGAGAGACGACGTTGACGGGACCACGCAAGCCCTCAGTCAGCAGCGCATGCTGGATCGCGCGCAGGACATCATCTATGGCAATCCAGCTCCAATACTGTTGCCCAGATCCAATGGGTCCTCCTAAGCCGAGGCGAAAAGGTGGAAGCATCTGCGCTAAGGCTCCTCCGCGCGGGCTGAGGACGATGCCGAACCGAAGGCATACGACCCGAATTCCTCTTTGAGCCGCCGGTTCCGTCGCCGCTTCCCACTGCACCGCCACTTCGGCGAGAAATCCTTGCCCCGGTGAACTCTCTTCGCGCAAGAGCTCATCACCTCGATTCCCGTAGTATCCGATGGCTGAAGCGGAGACGAGCGTGGCCGGCGGTCGCTCTAGTCGCGCGAGCGTTTCGCAAAGGAATCGCGTGCCGCGAACTCGACTCTCCCGAATGCGCGCCTTTTTCTCTGCCGTCCATCGCCCAGCGATGTTCTCCCCGGCAAGGTGAACCACAGCATCAAAACCCTCAAGCTCCGACGGCGTGATCCTCTCCGCCTCCGGATCCCACAATATGACGTTCTCCCCGACCTGAAGCCGAGTGCGCGCCAATCGCACGACGTCATGGCTACCGGCGCGTAAAAACGGCACCAACGCCGATCCGATGAGCCCCGTGGAGCCTGTCACAAGTACCCTCATCTCGCTCCTCCACGCGCCGACAACAAGGTGACGCCCCACACGACGATCGTGTGGAGCGTCTCTAGAAATCGCCCGGCATCTCAAAGATGAACGAGGCCCCGAAATTTGTCAACGCCGCGCCTCTCGGCGAAGGCGCGCGGAAGAAGATCAAGACACAAACACTGCGGGGAGCTGCAAAGCCGAAACTTTCTCCTCATCAACGCACCACTTGCGAAGATCGTCCCCACTCCGCTCAAAGAGCGATCTCCATCGAATGAGGGCTCACCGCTCGGATCAGGAGCGGAGGAGGCGCGTCCTCTTTCTCAAACCGCTGCCAGTCACTGACGCGGTCCACCCACCGCAGCGGACGTCGTAAGAGACACGGTCCTTCGCAGGTGAAAGATTCCCCTACTGCTTCACGCTTTCGGCTCGAGATTGACGAGCCTAGGCGCGACGGCTTACTGATCGCGAGTGACGATCGAACGGGCGGCTTGGGCGATAGGTTCAAACACCTCGGGCGTGACGTTCGTCGCCACGTGCACGGCCTTCTTGCGCGTGTATACGATCACCGTATTGGATGCCGCGCGGTCCACCCGGTATTTCTGAAGAGCTGAGTCCTCAGCCCCTTTGGGGAGATACGTCAGCGGGATGGTGAGACGACGTTCAGCGGCGAGGCGTTCCAGCCGACCCGCGATCTCGGGACCGGCGATGTACACTACGAAACCTCGGAGTCCTTGCTCGCGATGAGCAGCGACGAGCCGATCAATCTTCTCGACCAACCTGGCCGAGGTCTCACTGTCGTCCTTGATGAAGGCCATGACGACAGGAGCCAAGGCGTAATTTCAGACATAGCAGATTTGCTTGCCCTTATTCGGGCCAGTCACATCCACGACATCGAAGGCGGGCGTCGAATCGCCAACCTGAAAGCTCGCTCGATCCTGCGCGCGTTCGAGTGAGAGGACCAGGCCGAGCGTCACGGCGCTCGCGACGATAAGCCATGCTCTCCTCATATTCCCTCCCTACAAATGTCCGTTTGCGATCATCGCGCGCCACCTTAAGGCGGCCTTCTTCCAAATCGCGTTCGCGACTGCGCCCGTTTCGAAGCGAACGGTCGCACGCTTCAGAGACGGGCTTAGAGCTTTTCCATGTTACAATTCCCCTCGTGCTCGGGCAAGAAGCACAGGTTCACGAACGAGCGACATCGAGCGGAGGCCTCGGCGCGCTAGGATCTGCTCGCTTATGGCGCGCGGGTCTTTGGCTAGCGCTTGTCCTTCTCCCCTACGGCATTCACGTCGGCACCCCATCGTTGTGGGATGCTAATGAGGCCTTCTATGTCGAGGGACCACGCGAGATGCGCGAGGCGGGAGATTGGCTCACGCCGCGGTTCAACTTCGCAGAGAAGTTGAACAAGCCCATCCTCTCGTACTGGCTCGTCCTCCTTTCGTTCGAACTTTTCGGCGCGAGCGAGGCGGCGGAACGCGTGGTGATCCTCTTATGCGTCTTCGCCACGGTCGTCTTGACCTATCGGCTCGGGGAGTTCCTCCTCGGGCACTCCTCGGCACTCTGGGGGGCGCTTGTTCTAGCGACCAGCCCCAAGCTCATCATGGTGGCGCGGCGCTCGCTCATTGATGCATTGCTGATGCTTTTGATCACAGCGACGCTTTACTTCCTCATCTCCGGATGGCATCGGGGATCGCGCGGACGTCTTCTTCTCGGCTATGTCGCGATGGGGCTTGGCGTGCTGGCGAAGGGCTTGTTGGGGATCGTCCTTCCAGCGGGGACGATCGCACTCTTCCTCTTGCTCACGCGTCGCCTCGAGGCGATGAAACGATTTCATCCGGTATCGGGCGTGCTCGTCGTCTCGGCGATCGCAGCCCCATGGTTCGCGCTCATGACCTGGCGATATGGAACGGAGTATCTCCTCTCCTTCTTCATCGGGGAGCACGTCAGCCGGTACCTGCATGGCATGTATGGGGCCCGGCGTCCCTTCTGGTACTACGTCCCGATGCTCCTCGGCGAGTTCGCCCCGTGGTCCTTCTTCCTCCCGCTCGCCATCGGGATCGCATGGAAATGCATTCGATCTCCTGGCCAAGAGAAAGAGCGTCCGCGACCGTTCCGGATTTCCGACAAGCTCTCCCTGTTGCTGATTTGGTTTGGATTCGGATTCGTGTTCTTCAGCCTCTCGGCGGCCAAGCAGAACGAGTATTTGCTCCCCCTTTATCCGGCTGCGGCCTTGCTGGTCGCCCATATGTTCCAGGCAATCGAGTCGCGGGACGCGGCTCGATCTGCCGCACGGAGAGGGTTCCTTCTCACTCTCGCCATTTTGTCGGTCATGCTGCTTCTTGGGGCTCGCTGGCTTTGGCACGCTGCCCGCGCGCTCTTCCCCGATCAGCCACTAGCCTATCTCCCGCCCCTCGCGCTTGGAGCTACGGCGTTAGGAGTCGTGTGGCAAGGATGGCGATGGCGCCCGCGTCGCGTCTTGGGTTTGCTGGTCGCGGCGATCGCCCTCCTTCACGCCGCGATAGCTGGACTTCTCCCCGAGATCGAGCGGTACCGTCCGGTGCGACCGCTGGCCGAGCGAATTCGGCGAGAAGCCCGTGCGGACGATCTCGTGGGGTATTACCGCTACACAGCTCCCAGTTTGTGCTACTACACGCGACGGAAGATCTTCGAGGTGTTCTCTCCGGAAGAGCTGCGCGATCTCTGGCGTTCGGAAAAGCGCGTCTTCTGCGTGATGAGCGAGCGAGAGGCTCGCGAGCTGTCGGAACGACAGGGATTCTCGCTTCGGGTGTTGGAGTGTCGGCCATCGCTCTTCCCCATGAGGATGCGTGAGTTCTTGCGGCTGCGCCGCCCCGAGGATCTGGAGCGCGTCTGCGTGGTGACCAATCGCTAGAGCACAACTGAAGACGCGGTTTCGCTCCACAAGACACACGCTCGCTGCACGAGGAGCGATGAGCGCGGCTGAAGCAGTGGCGCGGAATTTGCCAAAGACCGTCGGGGGAGTGTACATTTCATGCTGAATCCCCACGTAGGGGCGCGGCCCGCGCGATGAGGGGCGAGAAAGCGGTGCTGCCGATCCTCGGCGGGGGAAAGTGGAGGGGACCATGGAACGTGAAGATGAAGTGCTCACGCTACCGGTTCTGCCGTTGAAGAACGTCGTGCTCTTCCCGCACATGACAATGCCGCTATCGGTCGGGCGTCCGATTTCGATCGCGGCCGTGGAAGCTGCGCTCTCCAGCGAAGAGAAGCTCATGGTCGTGGTCGCTCAGCGCGATCCGCGAATCGAAGAGCCGAAACCGGAAGATCTCTTCACCATCGGAACGAAATCCGCCATTCGGCGAATGACTCGCGCTCAGGATGGGACGCTGCAGGTGCTCATGCAAGGTTTGGAACGAGTGGTCCTGCTGCGGATGGAGCAGACCGCGCCTTATATGCGGGCTCGCGTCCGACCGTTGCCGCTATTGGAAGAGAATCCCGTTGAGATCGAGGCCTTGCATCGGGCTATTCTCGATCAGGTCTCCAAAGCGCTCGGACTGCTCCCCCAAGTTCCCGAAGAGTTGCACGCCGCGTTCGCGCAGACGGACGATCCGGTGCGTCTGGCGTATCTGCTGGCCACGATCCTGAACCTGGATTTGTCGGCGTTGCAATCCCTCCTGGAAGCGCGGACGAAGGACGATCTCCTGCGTTTGCTCTTCAAGCACCTCACGCATGAAGTCCAAGTCCTGGAGTTGCGCCATAAGATCGCCAGCCAAGCGCAACAAGAGATGACGCGCGAGCAGCGCGAGTATTTCCTCCGACAGCAACTGCGGGCCATTCAGCGCGAATTGGGAGAGATTGATCCGCATCAGGCGGAAGCGAATCTCCTGCGCGAGCGCTTGGAACAAGCCGAGCTGCCGGAATTCGTACGGAAAGAAGCTGAGCGCGAACTGAATCGGTTGGAGAAGCTCCCGAGCATGGCTCCGGAGTATCACGTCATCCGCACATATCTGGAGCTGGTCTTGGAATTGCCGTGGAATCGGCAGACGGAAGACAATCTCGATCTGGCGAACGTGCGACGCGTGCTGGATGAAGATCATTACGGGCTGGAGGATGTCAAGCAACGCATTCTCGAACATCTGGCGGTGTTGAAGCTGAATCCGGAAGCGAAGGCGCCGATCCTCTGTTTCGTCGGTCCCCCAGGAGTGGGAAAGACGAGCCTCGGGCAATCCATCGCGCGCGCGCTGGGGCGAAAGTTCGAGCGCTTGAGCCTCGGCGGACTGCACGATGAGGCGGAGTTGCGAGGCCATCGGCGCACGTATATCGGCGCCATGCCCGGACGTATCCTTCAAGCGATTCGCCGCGCGGGGGTGAAGAATCCGCTCCTGATGCTCGATGAAGTGGACAAGATCGGGCGGGATTTCCGCGGCGATCCGGCGGCCGCACTTCTGGAGATCCTCGATCCGGAGCAGAATCATTCCTTCCGCGACAACTATCTCGACTTGCCGTTCGATCTCTCCAAGGTCTTCTTCATCACCACGGCGAACACGCTCGATACGATCCCCCGCCCGCTGTTGGATCGCATGGAGGTATTGCGGCTGCCTGGCTATAGCGAGGAGGAGAAGGTGGAGATCGCCCGACGTCATCTCGTTCCGAAGAAGCTCAAGGAGACGGGATTGACGGCCGAGCAATTGCAAATCCCAGAGGCCACACTTCGTTACATCATCGCGCGCTACACGCGGGAAGCGGGCGTGCGTCAGCTCGAGCGCGCGATCGCGCAAATTGCCCGCAAGGTCGCCCTTCGCATCGCAGAAGGCCATCCGGAGAGCACGTTCGTCCGAATCGAAGACGTGCCGGAACTGCTTGGCCCCGAACGCTTCTTCCCCGAAGAAGCGCGCAAAGAATTACCTGTCGGCGTGGCGACGGGCGTCGCGTGGACCGAGACCGGTGGGGAAGTCCTTTACATCGAAGCGGCGCTCTTGCCTGGAGGTAAGGGCTTGACGCTCACGGGCCAACTTGGCGAAGTCATGCAGGAATCGGCCAAGGCAGCCGAGAGTTACATCTGGGCGCACGCTGAAGCCTTCGGCATCAATCGCGAGGTCTTCGAGAAAAACGGCGTGCACATTCACGTTCCTGCCGGAGCAATTCCCAAAGATGGGCCTTCGGCGGGCATTGCGATGGTCACGGCTCTCGCCTCCCTCTACACCGGCCTCCGCGTGCGCAGCGATGTCGCGATGACGGGCGAGATCACGCTCTCGGGATTAATCCTACCTGTCGGGGGCATCAAAGAGAAAGTACTCGCGGCGCGCCGCGCGGGCATTCGGCGCATCATCCTCCCGCGCCCGAACGAGAAAGATTTGCGGGAACTTCCCGAACACGTCCGCAACGAGATGGAATTCTTCTTCGTCGAGCGCATCGAAGAAGCGCTCGGCGTCGCCATCCCCGAACTCGCCGAACGATTGGAACGCCTCAAACAAGTAGTGTGAGCGGAGAATCCCCGGATGGAACTTCGTCCGGGGACCTCTCCTGAAGCAGCTCACCGCTTCATGAGCGTGACGACGTTGGAATCGTAGGTCTTCCCATCATTGGTCCGAGCGCGGACCAGAACGCGATACGTTTGCGGACCGGCGGGAAGGGTTCCCAGCGTGATGGTGACCTGGTGCGTGAGCGTGAAGAAGCGATACGGAGAGATCGCCACCGTGAAGGGTGGAAGCGCATCCATAGGGATCACCTGCAAGGTGACGTCCCCGCGATAGCTCGAATGCTTACGGACGGAGAGGAAGAAGGTCGCCTGCCTGTTCTGAAGGCGAACGGAAGTCGGCGTGGCGCTGATCGCGACCTTCGGAGGTGCCGTGACGGTGATCTCGATCTGGGCCGTCGCATCGCCGCCGCGCCCATCGCTGGCGCGCACGCGGACGGTCACGCGCACGGGATCGGCGTCCGGGATCGGATTGATGCCGATCGTATCCAACTGGGCGCTGGCCCCAGAACCGGTGATTGTCCCTTTGGAAGAAGTCCACGTGTACGTCAGCGCGTCTCCATCCGGATCGCTGCCGCGCGCGGTGAGGAAGACTATGAAGCCATCTTGAATCGTCGTTCGGCTTGCTTCGAGAGCGACTTGTGGAGGACGATTTGGTGGACGCACGGTGATGCTGCGACTGGCGGAGGCGGAGTGGCCGCGTCCGTCTTCTACCGTGACGGTGACGACGACGACGATCGGTGGCGCGCCGGGCGTGGGGTTGATTCCTGCCGTCTCGAGCGTCGCCTCGGTGATCCCAGCTCGAAGTCTTCCGGCCGTCGTCCTCCACCTATAGGTGAGCGGATCGCCATCGGGGTCGCTCCCATTGGCCGTGAAGGAGACGCCCTCGCCATCATCAACGACGAGGCGACTGGCTGAGAGCGAGACCCTGGGGGGACAATCTCTCTCGCACACCTTGGCGGGATCATCAGCGTTGAGCGCTCGGAGCGTTCCCGGAGCGTCGAGGACTCCACCCGTGCTGACCTTTCCGGCAAGCGCAGGCACCGATCGTACGCCTTGACGCAACGCATTCTCCAGCTCGTTCAGACGGACATCGCGCACCGAGAGCGCCAACGCCGCCAGGCCCGCGACATGTGGCGCTGCCATGGAAGTCCCGCTGAAGCTGGCATATCTTCCCCCTGGCACCGTGCTCAAGATGGAACGTCCAGGAGCCGCCAGGTCAACCCAATCGCCGTAGTTCGAGAAAAAAGCCAGGTCATCATTTTGATCCATAGCCGCGACCGAGAGCACGCCCTCGTAAGCGGCCGGATACTGTTTCACGTTCGTGCTCCCGTTGCCTGCGGCAGCGACGAAGAGAATGCCTTCAGCTCTCAGCCTCTCGATGGCTTCCTCAAGGGCGCGGGAATACGTGTCGGCTCCCCAACTGGCGTTCACCACGCGGATGTTCACCCCGCGCCGTCTCATGGTGAGGATGTAGTCTATGGTCTCGAGGGCGTCCGAGAGATACCCGGAGCCGTCTCGATCCAGGAATTTCAACGCCATGATCTTCACGCGCCAGTTCACGCCGACGACGCCCACTTGATTGTCTCCGACGGCCCCAATCGTGCCCGCCACATGCGTCCCGTGCCGGTTATCGTCCGCCGGAGGCTGCGAAGGCGAGAGCGCGTTGTAGCCATAGACATCGTCCACGTAGCCATTGCCATCGTCGTCTCGGAGATTGCCGGGGATCTCACCGGTATTCACCCAGATGTTGTCCCGGAGATCGGGATGCAGATAATCCACGCCCGTATCAATCACGGCGACGACGACATTGGAGCTGCCGCGAGTTACCCCCCATGCCTCTGGCGCGCCGATCATCTCCAGGCCCCACAGATTGGTGAAGCTTGGATCGTTTGGGATCACGCGCTCGGCGGTATAAAGCAAGTCCGGCTCCGCATACTCGACGTCGTCCTCGTACGACAGAAGGCTCAAGCGAGTGAGCACATCTTCGCCCTTGCGGAGGGTGAGGATTTGCGGACGCCGCATGCCCCGCCGCTTGATGAGCACGCGCTGGGGATGATACCGAGCGCTGATGAAGCGCCAAGGATCGAAGGGGAAGGAACGCTGTTGTGCCCTCGAGTCCAGAGGCCATTCCGCGACGATCAAAAGCGCGATGATCACGCCGACGATCTTCTTCCTCATCCGCATCGCCTCCGAAGATGAATCTCGCGTTATGTGCCGCTTCTGTGACGCGCGGATGAGGGATTCCGGTTGGCCAAAACTTCCAGTGGGGGAAGTGCCGATTCGAACGGCGGGGCTCAAGACGCGCGTTCGACCACGGACGCCGTGCGCGCGCCAAAGAGGATCGGTGCGAGCGCCTGTCCTGTATGAGAGCCGGCCGTGCGGGCGATCGTCTCGGGTGGACCTTCGGCAACGACCCATCCCCCTTCTTCACCGCCCTCGGGGCCAAGGTCAATGATCCAGTCGGCGCATTTGATGACCTCCAGATTGTGCTCGATGACGATCACCGTATTGCCCATGCTCACGAGCCGCTGCAGGACATCGAGCAAGCGCCGCACGTCCTCGAAATGGAGCCCTGTCGTGGGCTCATCGAGGATATAGACCGTGCGCCCCGTCGCTCGCTTGCTCAGCTCGCGCGCGAGTTTGATGCGCTGCGCTTCGCCGCCGGAGAGCGTCGTGGCCGGCTGACCGAGTTCGATATACCCGAGGCCGACATCGAGCAACGTCTGAAGCTTCCTTCGAATCGGCGGGATGGTCTCCAACAGGGCGTATGCTTCCTCGACCGTCATGCGCAGGACATCGGCGATCGAGTAGCCTTTGTAGCGCACGCTGAGCGTCTCCTGGTTATAGCGCGCTCCGCGACAAACGTCGCACGTCACGTAGACGTCGGGGAGGAAGCTCATCTCGATGCGTTTGACGCCATCGCCCTGGCAGGCTTCGCACCGTCCACCTTTGACGTTGAAGCTGAAGCGGCCGGGTTTATATCCCCGTTCGCGCGCCTCCGGCAGTTGCGCGAAGAGTTGACGGATGAAGGTGAAGACGCCGACATACGTGGCCGGATTTGAGCGCGGCGTTCGTCCGATGGGCGATTGATCAATCTCGATGACCTTGTCCACGTGTTCCAAACCGGTGATGCGCTCATGCGGACCTGGCTCCAGCGGGCTCCCGTAGAGGTGGCGCGCGAGGGCGCGATAGAGGATCTCATCCACGAGAGTGGACTTGCCGGATCCAGAGACGCCCGTCACGCAGATGAAGAGCCCGAGCGGAAACGAGACCGTGATATTTTTGAGGTTGTTCGCCCGCGCGCCATAGACCGTGAGGCGGCGCTCGCTCGGCTGGCGACGCTCGCTAGGGATCGGAATCTGGCGACGTCCGGACAGATACTGCCCCGTCAGAGAATCCGGATGGCGGGCGATTTGCTCCGGCGTCCCACAGGCGACCAGATTTCCTCCATGCACCCCAGCGCCCGGGCCAAGATCAATCACGTAATCGGCGCGGCGGATCGTCTCCTCATCGTGCTCGACGACGACGACCGTATTCCCCAGATCGCGCAGTTTCTCCAACGTGGCGAGCAAGCGCGCGTTGTCGCGCGGATGGAGCCCGATCGAAGGTTCATCGAGCACGTAAAGCACGCCGCGCAGTTGTGAACCGATTTGCGTCGCCAGGCGAATTCGCTGCGCCTCGCCTCCGGAGAGCGTCGAGGCCGGACGGTCCAATGTGAGATACCCCACGCCCACCGTGTCCAAGAACTCCAATCGCGCGCCGATCTCCCGCAGGAGCGGCTCGGCGATCTGTCGCTCCCGAGGCGTCAATGCCTCAGGCAGACCGCGAAAGATGCGCACGGCCTCGCGAATGGGAAGCGCCGCGTAGTCGGCGATCGAACGTCCGGCCACGCGCACGGCGAGACTCGACTTTTGCAATCGCTTCCCTCCACATGTCGGACACGGAACTGTGCGAATGAGCGCGCGGTAGAGATCGGATCGGCTGCCTTCTCCGTCCTCCTCCTCGTCCTCCTCTCGCTTCAGATGGCGTTCCAGCAAAGCGACCACTCCCGCCCATTCGAGCCGAGAGCGAAAGCCGTTGTGCTCGAAGGGGATTCGCTCGCGCAGACCGTGGAAGAAGGCCTCTTTCACTCGGGCCGGGAGTTCCACGAAGGCGCGTGTGGGCTCAATGCGATAATGGCGCGCGAGAGCCAAAAGGACATCTTTCAAATATCCCCCGAGCGCGCGATCGAACGGAAGCACCTCCAACCGATCGAGCGGCTGCGCAGGATCAGGGATCACTCGCTCCGGAGCAATCTCGCTCTTGGTCCCCAACCCGTCACAGTCCGGACATGCCCCATAGGGACTGTTGAACGAGAACGAGCGCGGCTCTAATGCGGGAACCGAGACGCCGCACTCGACGCAGGCCATCTTCTCCGAATACAACTGCTCGCCGCCATCCACGACGGCGATCGTCACGATCCCATCGGTCAACTTCAGCGCCGTGCGAATCGAGCGTTCCAGACGGTCCTGAACGCCCGGTTTCAGAAGCAGCCGATCCACGACGACTTCGATCGTGTGCGTCTTCCGTTTGTCGAGCTTGATCTCCTCGTCGAGGGCGCGCAATTCGC
Source organism: Blastocatellia bacterium (assembly GCA_025055075.1). Classification (NCBI taxonomy): domain Bacteria; kingdom Pseudomonadati; phylum Acidobacteriota; class Blastocatellia; species Blastocatellia bacterium. The sequence continues at coordinate 78,186 of JANWYV010000023.1, read as the reverse complement.
CATCAATGCGAGCGCGCACGAAACCGGACTGCGCCAGTTTCTGCAGCTCCTTTCGGAATTCCCCTTTGCGCCCGCGCACGATCGGCGCCAGGATCATCACCCGCTCACCCGGCGGCAGATCCAAAACGGCTTTCACGATCTGCTCGACCGATTGCCGACTGATCGGGCGCCCGCATTCGGGACAATGTGGCTTGCCGATCGCGGAGAAGAGCACACGCAGGTAATCGTAGATCTCGGTGACCGTCCCCACGGTCGAGCGCGGACTCCGGCTGATCGTCTTCTGCTCGATCGAGAGCGCTGGCGAGAGCCCTTCGATAGCGTCGACATCCGGCTTCTCGAACTGATCGAGGAACTGGCGAGCGTAGACCGAGAGCGATTCCACATAGCGGCGCTGTCCTTCGGCGTAGAGGGTATCGAAGGCGAGGCTCGATTTCCCCGATCCGCTGAGCCCCGTGATGACCGTGAGCGAACGATGGGGAATCTCCAGATCGAGGTTTTTCAGGTTGTGCTGTCGAGCGCCCCGAACGGTGATGCGATCAATCGGCATCGCTCGCCTCCTGCTGCGCGGCGCGTGCGGAATCTCTCAGAGACGTCTCTTCCCCGCGATCCAAAAAGGGAATGTTACCGATCGCGCGCTCGGGGTGTCAAGAAGAAGGCTTTTTCAGGCCGACGCGCGAATCTACGCGAGAAGGCGCCCATTCGTCTCTCGCTCATCGCACCGTGCGGACCCAGAAGGGGATCGAAAGCTGTCCGGGGATCGTCGTCCCATCGTCGCTCACCGAGATGATCCCCTCCCAGTCTCCCGCCGCGACCGTCGGAGAGATGCGCAACGTGAGGGTGAATTGGCCCGTTCCGCCCGGACGCACCTGAAACGCCGTCTTGTTCAACGTCGCCGCGATGGCCGGATCGGCGTTCGTCATCGTGAGCGAGAGGCGATAGGTCACCAGTCGCGAGGAATGGTTCTTCACGGTGAAGGTCTTCGTCCGCGTGATCGGTTGCTGCACGCGAATGGCGCCGAAGCTATGAGTGGGGGAATCCACCGTCGTCAGCACTCGAGCCAAGGCGCGCATATCCACGAGGCCAACGCCGCGGTCCATCACGCGCCGTGCTTCGAGCTGAGGCGGTCGTCGAGCTGTGGTGAGGATGGCTGAGCGAATCTCGTCCGGCGTCCATCCGGGGCGCAATTGCTTGAGCAAAGCGGCCACACCCGCCACGCGCGGCGCTGCGAAGCTCGTCCCGTTGCGGAAGGCGAAGCCGCTGGGGTCATACACGGGGTCTTCCAAACCTCGCTCCACTCCCGGAGGGATGGGAAATCGCGCGTCTCCGCGCGGATCATCGTCTTGAACGGCGGCGTAGCTGCTCATTCCCGGCGCGACCACGTCGGGCTTGATGGCGAAGGAGGAAGCCGGTCCGCGCGAGCTGAAATCCGCTAGATGGTGCGGTTCGATGGCGAGCGTCACGATCGTCTCATCCGGCAGATCCAGACGCTCCAGAGCGACGCGCGTGGGGCGACTTGCTCGCTCGTTGCTGACTACGAATTGCTTGAGCGCGAGCCCAGCTCGACGTTGAAGGAAGAGGGTGGGCAGCGGTGCTCCGTTCAGATTGGGCGTGATGAACGTATCCCCTCCGGCCTCGCTATTGTAAATGAGGACGGCGATCGCTCCGGCCATTGCGGCGTTCTGATTCTTCGTGGCGAACGGACACTGCCCGCGCTGAATGAGGGCGATGGCTCCAGCGAGCGAACCGGCTGGAAGCGGCTCACATGCGAGTCCTCCCCCATCAGCCACGCCGTTGTCTACAAGATCCACATCGCGCAAAGGAGCGCGAAGCGAGGTTTCAGGAAAAGGACTCGCGCCGTTCATCCCTCGGAATCCCAGAAGCTCGCTGAGTTCCGGCGGCGGCGGTGGTTCCAAGAGGCGCACGCGTCCGAGGGCCGAAGCAGCTGCTCCTTGATGAGCGTTCGTCGTAGCGCCGACGCCAATCACGCGCTCAGCATTAGCCGGACTTCGCACTGTTCCTCCAGCAACGTTCTGCGTCTCAGGAGTTGGAGGCCCTTCGTTGCCGACAGCGGCCACGACGACGACGCCGGCCAAGACGGCATTCGCAGCGGCGCGGTCTAGCAAAGTGTTTGTCCGTGCGCCCAGGCTGAGATTGATCACGTCCATGCCATCGCGCACGGCCTCTTCGATCCCGGCCAGGAGACTATCCAACCCACAGCGCGGCGCGCACACGCGATAACTCCCGAGGAAGGCTTTCGGCGCCACGCCACTGATCACCACTGGTCGCGTTCCGGGCAAATTCGTCAGGTCTACGATATTGCCAGCTGCGCAACTGGCCACATGCGTGCCATGCCCGTTCAGATCTTGCGCTGTGCGGAGCCGCGGATCTAAACGCACCTGTCGGTCAATCACCGATTGAAAGACCTTCGCGACGATGACCTTGCCATTGGCCAAGCCCTCGTTCGTATTCGTTTTGGGGAATCCGGGCGGCGGCACGAGCGTCGCATCCTGAAACATCGGATGATTGAAATCCACGCCCGTGTCCACGATGCCAATCTTGACGCCGAGTCCCGCCCGTTCGCGCCCGCCGACAGCCCCCCACAATTCTTCAGCGCCCATGAGCGCGTGACTCGTATCGAGCGGAGGAATAAGCCCAGGCACGACCGAGGCGAGCCCCGGAAAGACCTCTACGATGGGAAAAATCTCGACCACATCGGAGAATGCCGCGAGAAGTTCCACCTTCTCAGCGGGAACAGTGAGCGCGAGGCCATTGAGCAACACCTGATAGCGATGATGAACCGTGGCTTCGGGGATCCACTGATGCACCTTGGTGAGGAAGAGATCCTGCTGGCGCTGCAGGTAAGCCGCATAGGCGCGGGAGCGTGCGGAGGCCACATCCAACTTCCCTTGGACCTGATTCTCAGGCGCAACGGCTACGCTCGTGGCGGCTAAGCCCCGAATCGTCCCACGATACGCGACCAGAGGCTCATCTTTCAGAAGGACGATTGCTCCCACATGCCCGTTGACGCGAACAGCCTGCTCAAGAATCGCCTGCACCTGAGCGCGCTTCCGCAACAGCGCCTCATCCGATTGAGCGCCAGCGCTCGGACTCAACATCCCCAACAGCAGAACGAGCGCGATCGCAACGGATATCCCCCGTCTCATCGCGGCACCTCCATGTTCTTTTGTGCACGCATAAGCGCGGGGATTATACATGAGACTTCGCGCGCAGGCGAACACAAGAAGCAGGCGAACATAAGAGGCGGTGCTCTCTCAGCGCGGGTCTCTGGCGAACGCCAGCCGATTGCTCAATAGGCCGCCAGATCGAGGATCGCATTCACCAGGTCTTCGACCTGCGGCAAAATGACGTCCTCCAGATCGGGGGAATAGGCCACGAAGGTGTCCAAAGCGCCAACGCGGCGCACAGGTCCATCTAAATCTTCGAACAATTCATCTGCGATGCGCGCGGCGATCTCCGCGCCAAATCCCCACGATAAACTGTCTTCATAAGCGACGATCACTTTGCTCGTCTTCCTCACCGAGCGCGCGATCGTCTCCCAGTCATAGGGATTCAGGCTGCGCAAATCAATGACCTCGACATCGAGACCGTGCCGTTCCCGGACCTGCTCGGCCGCCAGAAGGCTTCGATGGACGAGCGCGCCGTAGGTGATGATCGTCAGGTCGCGTCCCGGACGCACAATCTTCGCCTTCCCAAAGGGGATCATGTAATTCGGTCCCGGATACGGACCGCGATTATACGGCTGACGGTAGAGATGCTTGTGTTCGAGAAAGAGCACGGGATCATCGCAGCGAATGGCCGTGCGCAAGAGTCCGTTGGCGTCTACGGCCGTCGAAGGCATGACGACGCGCAGTCCCGGAATGTGCGTGAAGATACTCTCGCCCGACTGGCTGTGATAAATGGCTCCCCCTTGCAGATATCCGCCGATGGGGACGCGGATGACCAAGGGACAGGACCACGCATTATTCGAGCGCCACCGCATGAGGGCCAGCTCATTACGAATCTGCATCATGGCGGGCCAAATGTAGTCGAAGAATTGGATCTCAACGACCGGTTTCAACCCGCGCGTGGCCATGCCGATGGCGCGACCGACGATGTTGGCTTCCGCCAGCGGCGTGTTGAAGACTCGATGCGAGCCGAACCGTCGCTGCAGATTATGGGTGACTTTGAAGACGCCGCCTTTGCCTCTGACCTTATCCAAATACTGCTCGCGACTGCAATCGGCGACATCCTCCCCGAAGACGACGATCCGAGGATCGCGGGCCATCTCATCGTGCAAGCACGCGTTCAAAAGATCCACCATCGTCTTCGGCTCGCCCGAATACTGCGGCTCAGTCTCGAATGCCGAAGAGGTGGGATCAACCGTTGGGGAATAGACGTACAGCGTCGCCGTCGAGGGCGCTGGTTTGGGAGCAGCGAGCGCTTCATCGGCGGCGCGCGCGACCTCCGCATCCACCTCGGCGCGAATGGCCGCTAATTGCTCGGCATCGGCCAGACCTTCTCGAAGCAGGAACTCGGCCAAGCGCGAGATCGGATCCCGCCGCGCTTCTTCCTCTCGCTCCTCTTCGGGCTTATAGAGCGTCTCATCATCGGAGAGAGAGTGCGAGTAAGGGCGAATGACATGCGCGTGCACGAGAGCCGGTCCGCGTCGTTGCCGGACATAAGTGGTCGCTTCGCGCAAGGTCGCATAGCTCTCGAACACATCCGTCCCGTCGCACTCTCGAACCAGGAGAGAGGGGAAGCTGCGCACCAGACGGGAGATGCTGCCTCCAGCCGTCTGCACCTCGACGGGGACGGAGATGGCGTACCCATTGTCCTCGATGAGATAGAGGACCGGCAGCTTCAGATTGCACGCCGTGTTCAGAGACTCCCAGAACTCTCCCTCACTGGTCGCTCCATCGCCGCTGGAGACGTAGACGATCTCGTCGGCATGAAAGCGGCTCGCGCGATCGGCGATCTCCTCGACCAGCTCATAGTATCGTCCGGCCTCGGCGCATCCGACGGCTTGTAGAAATTGCGTTCCCGTCGGACTGGAGCTGGAGACGACGTTCAAGCGCCGGAACCCCCAATGCGACGGCATCTGGCGCCCTCCGGAGCTGGGATCTGCGGCAGCTCCCACCGCCTGCAGGAACATCTCCGTGGGCGTCACCCCCAGCATGAGCATCAAGGCCCGATCCCGATAATAGGGATAGAACCAATCATACCCTGGCTTCAACACCAATCCCGCCGCGACCAGCACCGCCTCGTGACCCGCCCCGCTGATCTGGAAGAAGATGCGATTCTGCCGCTTGAGCTGAATCTCTCGATCGTCAATGCGGCGAGACAGCAGCATTATCCGATACACATGGAGCAAGACCTCCCGACTGAGGCCTTGAGCTTTCTCCTTCTCCACGGCGATGTGCGTGACCGGGTCCATTTCTCCCCCTCCCCGTTTTTCGCGAAGTGCGCGCCCGACGCCTAGAGCTTCATCTCTTCAAGGGGGTGCCAAACCGCACGCCAGCTCCCCCAGCAATGACTTCGCGATGTGCGGCGCGCTCGCCGGAAGATGCCCTCCATTTTCCCGATTTATTCCGCTTAGGGGGACAGTTTATAACTGGGCGAGGGCCTTGGTCAACCGAGATCGGGCGGATGTTGAATCGAGCGCTCGTCGCCCGAGCATCCGGTTCTCGAAGAGAGTCCCCACGCATGACATTCAGCGCCACGGACTTGAGCGCCCCCGCATTTGACGGGCTTGATGATCATCTGCTATATTTCACCTCGTCATTTGGGCACTTAGCTCAGCGGTAGAGCGTTCGCCTCACACGCGAGAGGTCGGAGGTTCGAATCCTCCAGTGCCCACCATGCCCCCCTGTCCACGTGAGCGGACATTGCTTTCCTCAAAACCGACCGCGTACAATTTCCCAAGAAGGGAGGGGCGATGCGTGGGAATAAAGGCGATCCGGGGGAGGCACTCAAGAAGTTCGGCATTGCGGCGTCTTTAGGAACGGTTTTCATCTCCTATGTCGCGGCTGGTCTGTTGATCGGGTACTTCTTGGATAAGTGGTTGGGGACGTCGCCCTGGCTGTTTTTGCTCTTTTTCGCTATTGGCGTGGGCGGAGCGATCTACAACGTCTTCAAGCTTGCCGCCCGGTTATAGGGGGGAAATTGACAGATTCCGCAAGCGTCTCTACAATTTTCACTTTTCGGCGAGACCGAAGGAAGGAGGCAAGTGCCTGTGACGTACGCCATTATCGCCACGGGTGGAAAACAGTATCGCGTCACGCCAGGCGAAATCTTGCGCGTTCCGGCGCTTCGCGCCGAGGTGGGGGAGACGATCGAGCTGCCGGTGCTAGCACTGAGCGATGGGGAGCAGGTCAAGATTGGTCATCCCACTGTAGAAGGTGCTCGGGCCGTGTGTCGCGTCCTCGAGCATGGCAAGGAGCGGAAGATCATCGTGTTTAAGTTCAAGCGACGAAAGCAGTATCGTCGCAAGAAAGGGCATCGGCAGAAGTACACGGCTATCCGCGTAGAGGCCATTCAGGCGGCTTGATCGCCCGCACGGTGCGAGCGCGAACGGGAGAAAGGAGGCGAGGAAGCTATGGCGCACAAAAAAGGCATGGGAAGCTCCCGCAACGGACGGGACTCGGTCGGGAAGCGCTTGGGCATCAAGTGCTTCGGTGGACAGTTCGTGACTGGGGGCTCGATCCTCGTCCGACAGCGAGGCACGCGCTTCAAGCCGGGCGTCAACGTTGGGATCGGAAGCGATGACACGCTCTACGCGAAGATCTCGGGCGTCGTCCGATTTGAGGACAAAGGGCGCATGGGCAAATTCGTGAGCGTATATCCGGTGACGCCTGAGGGGAAATGAGCCTCCGGCGATCCTGAGCGAGCGGCTAATGTTCGTTGATCGCGCGGAAATCATCGTGAAAGCTGGGGACGGAGGTGATGGCTGCACGGCCTTCCGCCGTGAGAAGTATGTTCCTTTCGGGGGACCGGCGGGCGGCGATGGCGGTCGAGGGGGGCATGTGTACATGGAAGCCGTCCTCGGCATGAACTCGCTCATTCACTTCAGGTACAACCCCGAGTATCGGGCCGAGCGCGGGGGACACGGCGAGGGGAACAATCGGCATGGACGGGATGGCGAAGACCTCGTGATCCGCGTGCCTGTCGGAACGCTCGTCTACGATCAGGAGACGGGAGAGCTGCTCCACGATTTCTCGACGCCGGGTGAGCGAGTGCTCATCGCCCGCGGAGGACGCGGGGGACGTGGGAACGCGCATTTCGCGACGCCCACGCGTCGCGCGCCGCGCTTTCACGAACGGGGCCAACCGGGACAGGTGCGCCGCCTGCGATTGGAGCTGAAGCTGCTGGCCGACGTGGGATTGGTCGGCTTCCCCAATGCCGGCAAGTCCACGCTGCTGGCGCGCATCTCGGCCGCGCGGCCCAAGATCGCCGACTATCCCTTCACGACACTGGAACCGGTTCTTGGTGTCGTTCAATTGGACGAATATCGCAGCTTCGTCGTCGCCGACATCCCAGGGCTCATCGAAGGAGCTCATCGAGGAGCTGGCTTGGGGCATGAGTTCTTGCGACACGTTGAGCGAACGCGCGTGCTCCTTCACCTGATTGACGTCTCTCCCTTCGCCACGCGTGAACCGGTCGAGAGCTACCATATCATCAACCATGAGTTGGAAGCGTACAATCCGAAGCTTCTGGAGAAGCCGCAAATCGTTGTAGCGACCAAAATGGATATCGCTTCGGAGGAACGTTTCTCGACATTAGAAGCCTTTTGTCGGGCGCACGATGTGGACTTTGTGGCCATTTCGGCTGTGACCGGGCAAGGGGTCGCTGAACTCTTAGAGCGCACTGCTCGACGCCTGGAGAGCGCGCTTACGGCGGCTCTCTCGTCCCGGTGACCTCTCTATGCGGATCGGAATTTTCGGGGGCACGTTCGATCCCGTCCACAATGGTCACCTGGAGATCGCCGACAAGGTCGGACAATGGTTCTCCCTAGACTGCGTGCACTTCGTCCCGGCCGCTCGTTCTCCTCATAAGGTCCAGCAGCCGGAGGCGACGGCTTGGGACCGATTCGCCATGCTCGTATTGGCCACGCGCGCGCACGAGCGATTTTACGTCTCGACGCTGGAGCTGGAACGGGGGGGCGCCAGCTATACCATTGAGACGATTCGGGAATTCCGACGTCGGATGGACGCTGCGGGCGACCTCTACTTCCTCATGGGCGCCGATGCCTTTCGGACGCTTCCGGCATGGAAGGATTACGCGGAGTTGCTCCAGCTGACGAATCTCATCGTGGTCTCGCGTCCGGGACATACGCTGAGTGCCGAATGGCTTCCCGAGACCTTTCGCGCCCATGTGCGCCTATGGGAGCCCGACCGAGCGTGCATTCGAGATCGCGGACCGCGTATCTATCTGTGCTCGGGGGTTCACAACGAGATCTCGGCGACGGCGATCCGGGCAGCTCGGCGACGAGGGGAGACGATCGCCCATTTGGTTCCCCCGGACGTCGCTGCTTACATCGAGAAGTATCGGCTCTATCGCGATGCGATCACGACCTGAGATGGTACGCTCTCCTTCCACACGGGATGCTCGAAAGACCCTCACTCTGGCCATTCAAGCGGCCAGCGATAAGAAGGCGGAGAACATCGTCGCGCTCGATCTGCGGGGCCTGGCGTCGTTCACAGACTACTTCTTGATCTGCAGCGGGACGTCCACGCGTCAGGTTCAAGCCATTGCCGAAGCCATCCTGGACACCTTGGAGGAGCACGGCACGCGCCCGCTCCACGTCGAGGGGGAGACGGTGGCTCAATGGATTCTGATCGACTACGGCGACCTGGTCGTTCATATCTTCGAGCAGAGCGCGCGGGAATATTACGATTTGGAGCGATTGTGGCGCGACGCTGAGCGCCTTCCGATCCCGTGAGCGCAGGTCCTCCCGAGGCTTTCGACATCCGACCGAATCGCGGCAACGTCAGGAATGTACCTGGAATTCCTGTGGGTGGGGAAGACGAAGAACGCGCATCTGGCGGCGCTCGAGCAGGACTACGTGCGCCGCCTTCAACGATTCGTCCCCGTGCAGATTCGCGCATTGCGTGCGATCTCCGAGCCAGATCCCAAGCGCCTCTGCGAACGAGAGAGCGTGGCGTTGCTTGGTGCGCTACGGCCCGGATTCCGCATCATCCTGCTGGATGAGCGGGGAAAGATGTTCAGCTCCTGGGAGTTGGCCGAGTGGTTGCGCGCCCAGCAACGGGCCGGAACGCCCGGACTCTGTTTTCTCGTCGGCGGCCCAGAAGGGGTCTCCGAGAGCGTTCGGGAGCGGGCCGACGAGCGCTGGTCCCTCTCTCGCTTGACGCTACCGCACGAGCTGGTGCGCGTCATTTTGCTCGAGCAAATCTACCGAGCTTTTGCTATAATTTTCGGCTTGCCTTATCCGAGGTGAGCGCGGCTGCCCTCGCGGCAAGCGAAGAGCGGAGAGATGGCGCATGATGACGAAGAAGAAAGTCGAACATTATCGGAAACGGCTGCTGGAGAAACGAGAGGAGCTTCTCCGCGCGCTCGATCGGCACGTCCATTACGGGCGGGAAGCGGATCAAGACGTCGCGCAGGATCCGGCGGATAAGGCCTCGAACTCCTACCTGAAAGAGCTCCTCTTCAGCCAGAGCACGAGCGATCGCTATATCCTCACGCTCATTGACGAAGCGTTGGAACGCCTGGCGGAAGGGACCTACGGCATCTGCGTGGCCTGCGGTGCGGAGATTCAGCCGAAGCGATTGGAAGCTGTCCCTTGGGCTCGCCATTGCGTGACCTGCCAAGATCTGCAAGAGCGCGGACTTTTGCGCGAGTCCGAACGGTGAGATGCATCTCGGCCTCGACGTCCTCCTCTCCCGGCACCGGCATCTGCTGCGGGGCAAACGGATTGGGCTCATCGTTCACCCCCCCTCTTTAGATCGTCATCGGCGCCATGCGATCGAACGCTTCGCTACGGCTTCCGACGTTCGCCTCACAGCGATCTTCGGCCCGCAACACGGCCTGCGCGGCGAGACCCAGGACAACATGATCGAATGGGAGGGATGGCGAGACCCGAAGCTCGGGATCCCCATCTTCAGCCTCTACGGCGCGACGCGCATTCCCACACCGGAGATGCTCGCCGATGTGGATGTCCTCGTCCTCGATCTCCAGGACGTCGGAACGCGCGTCTACACCTACATCTGGACGATGGCGTTGTGCATGATGGCTGCCGCGCGCGAGGGTCGAGAGATGATCGTGTTGGATCGTCCAAATCCCATTGGCGGCGTACACGTTGAAGGGCCCGTTCTACAGCAGGGCTTCGAATCGTTCGTCGGGATGTTCCCCATCCCACTGCGGCACGGGATGACGATCGGAGAACTGGCGCGATTGTTCAACGAAGCATTCGGCATCGGATGTCGGCTCCATGTCATCCCGATGCAAGGATGGCGGCGCGACCTGTGGTATGACCAGACGGATCTGCTTTGGGTCCTGCCCTCGCCGAACATGCCGACCTTGGAGACGGCGACGGTATATCCGGGCATGGTGCTCTTCGAAGGAACGCTGCTTTCGGAGGGGCGAGGGACGACGCGCCCGTTCGAATTGATCGGAGCGCCGTTCATCGATCCCGATCGTTTGGTCGCCGAATTGCGGGCAGAGAAGCTGCCGGGCGTTTTCTTCCGACCGTGCTATTTCCAACCGACGTTTCACAAATACGCAGAGCAGCTCTGCGGCGGCGTGCAGGTTCACGTCCTCGACCGCGAGCGCTTCAAGCCCGTCCTCACGGCCGTCGCTCTTCTGAAGGCCATCCATCGCCTTTACCCCGAACATTTCCAATGGCGCCAGCCACCTTACGAGTATGTCTTCGACCGCTTGCCGTTTGACATCCTAGCTGGAACGGATCGCCTGCGTCAGCAAATTGCAGAGGATCGCCCCCTCCGAGAGATCGAAGACTCCTGGCGCGCCGACCTGGAGTCGTTTCGCAAGCTGCGCCGAGATCACCTGATGTATTGAGGGGGACGTCGCTCACCGCTCTTCGAGGAGCCGAGCGGCGTGATAGATGTAGTGGACTCCGGAGAAGATCGTGATGGCGAAGCTCAGCCCATACATATAGCGGAGCAATTCCGAGAGGCTTCCCCATATATTCGCCGCCAGGACGAAGGCCACCGTCAGGACTTGGATCGTCGTGTGAATCTTCCCCGGGATCGAAGGACGAAAGCGCCGGAAGCCCGTCACGATGAAGAGCGTGAGCGCGCCGAGGACGATGAAGACATCGCGACTGATGACGGTGATCGTGAGCCAAAGGGGGATGGGCTGATATCCGCGATCTGGGAGGGTGAGTAGGACGAAGGCCGTTATGACGAGCAGTTTATCGGCCATCGGATCAAGGATCGTCCCCAGCGGCGTGCTCTGATGGAAATGTCGCGCGACGAAGCCATCGAGGGCATCGGTGATCCCAGCCGCGAGGAAGATCCAGAGCGCCGCGGGCAGGTCATTGTACAGGACGAATGCCGCGAACACCGGGATCAATAGCAGACGAAGGACGGTGAGGAGATTGGCGAGCGTCGCGACTTGAGTCATGGGGATCCATGGCGCTCGCACGCGCGGAGAGATTCTTTCTCGCCCATTGCGCGCTCCTGGTCGGACGCGCTCTTCAACTCAAGGAGCGTGATCTCCGGTCGGCACTGGTAGCGCAGGGGAATCAACACCGTTCCCAACCCGCGATTGACGTAGATGTGCGTTTGCTCATAGCGCCCGTATCCGCGCAAGAAGGGCCAGAAACGGCGCATGCGCCGTCGCCACGAAGGGATGTTGATTTGACACCCATGTGTGTGGCCTGCCAAAACGAGCGCAATGCCGGCGTGAGCGGCTTGCCAAATGATGTTCGGATGATGCGAGAGCAAAAGGGCTGGCCATCGCCGGTCCATCCCCCGTAGAGCAGTTGGCAGATCGGCCTGGCCGAGGGTCAGATCATCAACGCCTACCATGGCGAGGGCCTCCCCGCCCTTGCGGAGATACGTGTGCGCGTTTCGCAGCAGCTCGATGCCGCGCCGACGAAAGGCATGCGCGAGCGCTTGGGGACCAGTCCAGAAGTCGTGATTCCCGAGCACGGCGTAGACACCGTATCGCGCGCGCAGCTCTCCGAGGATTTCGGCCACCCCGCTGATGTAAAACCGCGAATGGCTCACATAGTCGCCGGTGAGCACGATGACGTCGGGGGCCAGGCTGTTGGTGAGCGCCACGGCGCGGGCGATGTACGCGGCATCCACGAAAGCGCTGTGGTGAATGTCGGAGAGCTGTGCGAGAGTGAAGCCCTCGAAGCTGGAGGGCAATTCCGGCAGCGAGATCCGCTGCCGGACGATCTCGATGTCGCGCGTCTCATCTACGGCGCGGCGCACAAGCTGCAGCATGCTGGCCGCCACGCCCGCTCGCTTCGGTTCGCGAAGAAACATCGGCATTCCTCACAACATGCACATTCCCATGCATGGCTTGAACGGATCGAGCGGCTTATTATACGCCTGCCGGCGGGCCGACGCCAAAGGCCTTTCAAGCGCCGTGGAGAGAAGACGGTTGGTCCAGGGCACGGGACCGTGCTACAATGAGCAGCTCTTCGTGAGCGAGAAGATCTGTGATGGAGGGAGCCCGATGAGACGACTTCACCTCTATTTTGCCGCGATCCTTGTGCTCGTCATTCTCCCCTGGGTAGGACTCGCCCGCGAAGCCAAGCTCGTGCGATACCCCCACTATCATCAGGGGCGCATCGCTTTCACCTACTTGGGGGACATCTGGACGGCAGACGAAAATGGCCAAAACGTGCGTCGCCTCACCGTCCATCCCGCGCGAGACGTCTATCCGCGTTTCTCGCCCGATGGTCGGTGGATCGCCTTCTCCAGTGACCGGAATGGGAACCTGGACGTCTACATCATCCCGGTCGAGGGAGGAACGGCGAAACAATTGACGTTCCATTCGGCCGATGACACGGTGCTCGGATGGACGCCGGATTCGCGCGCGGTGCTCTTCAGCAGTCAGCGCGGCGAGTTCTTCATGCCCAAACTCTACACGGTGAGCATTGACGGCGGCATGCCGCGCACGGCCGGCCCGGATATGGGCATCTACGGCTGTTACTCCCCGGATGGACGGAAACTCGCCATCAATCGCAAGGCGCAGGCCTACTGGCGCAAGTACTATCGGGGCGCGTATCAGAGCGACATCACGGTGATGGACCTGGAGACCAAAAGGTTCACCGATCTGACGGATTTCGAGGGGATGGATTCCTGGCCGATGTGGGGGCGAGATGGCTACATCTACTTCGTGAGCGATCGCGATGAAGGGGGAGTGACGAACATCTGGCGCGTGCCCGAGCGCGGCGGTCGAGCCGAGCGCGTCACCTCGTTCCGCAGCGGCGATGTGCGTTGGCCCGCCATGAGCGCCGACGGGCGCGTCATCGTCTTCGAGCACGACTTTCAGATTTGGAAGCTCGAAGTGGCCACGCGAAAGGTGACGCCGATTAAGCTCGACATCGCTGCAGAGACGCAGGAGAATCCCGTCGAGATCCGCGACTTCAATTCTGAAGTGGATGACTATGATCTGGCCCCGTCGGGGCGCCGCATCGCGTTCTCCATTCATGGAGAGATCTTCACGGCACCAGTGGAGCAAGGCGATCTGAAGCAGATCACCGACAGCCCGGCGCGCGATCGCGATCCTCGATATTCGCCCGATGGGAAATGGATCGCGTTCATCTCGGACCAGAGCGGACGCGAGGAGCTGTATATTGCTCCTGCCGACGGTTCCGGTCCGATGCAGAAGCTCACTGATCAAGACGTGCTCAAGTTCGCCTTCGCGTGGTCGCCGGACTCCAAAGAGATCGCGTACACGACGTCCGATCTCAAGCTCTACAAGGTGAATGTCGAGACCAAACAGGTCGTGGAGCTGACCTCTTCCAAATACGGTCAGATCGGCACGCCCGCTTGGTCGCCCGACGGAAAATGGATCGCCTATGCCAAGCCCAATCATGCGCGGCGAAACGACATCTATCTGATTCCGGCCACTGGCGGCGAAGAGCGAAAGGTGACATTCGAGCCGTTCAATTACTCGTCGCCGCGATTCGCCCCGAATGGGCGCAAGCTGTATTTCCTGCGGAGCGAGACGAGCCTCTTCTCCAGTCAGCCTTCGGTGCAGCTCTTCTCGGTGACCTTGGAACGCGAAGAGCGCGATCCCATGGAACCCGAAGAGCGGAGCGAGACGGCCGAGGCGACCGAGGGGGGACCGCGTCGTCCGCAGATGGCGCGATCGGAACCGCCTAAGGAGATCGCCATTGATTGGGCGGGACTGCGGCGGCGAACGCGTCAACTGACGCGCATGCCTTTCCCCGTCTCCAGCTATGCCATCTCTCCCGATAGCCGCACGATCGTCTTCGCTACCAGCGAACCGACGGGCGCGCGCATGGTGCCCGTCCTCTACTCGATCCAAGAGGATGGCCGGCGGTTGACTCGGATCACCTCGGGGACGGTTCCGAGCGACGATGAGGACGACGGACCGCCATCTCCGGGCTTTGGACCGGGCGGAGGAATCGGCGACATCGCTTTCTCCCGCGATGGACGCACAATCTTCTTCCGCGAAGGCAATGGCGTCTATTCGGTCTCGCTACCGGCGAGCGTGGCGCCAACTCAAGCCCCAGGGGCTCGAGGCGATGCTCCGCGCCGACGCATCACCTTCGTCGCCAAGGTGAAGATCGACAAGCCCGCGACCTGGCGGCAGATGTTCGATGATGCGTGGCGCACGATGAAGTACCGTTTCTACGATCCGGCGATGCACGGCAAGGACTGGGATGCCGCCCGCGAGAAATATCGGCCGCTTGTCGAACATGTCGGCGATCGCCAGGAGCTGCTCAACCTCATCAACGAGATGCTCGGCGAGTTGAACGCCTCGCACACGGGGACGGCGCCCCCGCCGCGCGGACGCGGTGCGAGCGTCTCGACCGGCCATCTGGGCCTCGATCTCGAACCCGATGAGCAGGCCGGACGGTATCGCGTGACGTACATCTACGAGAACGGGCCGGCTGATAAGGATTGGGTGAAGGTGAGCGTCGGCGATTACTTGATCGCCATCGAAGGCAAGCCGATCAAAGCGGGGGATAACTACTATCCCTTGCTCAATCACCGGCTCAACCGAAAGATCGAAGTGACCTTCAACAGCAAGCCCACGGAGGAGGGGGCCTGGACGACGCGCATCGAGCCGATTTCAATGAGCGCCTTCAATCAACTCCGATATGAACGCTGGGTCAAGGAGCGGCGCGAGTTGGTCGAGAAGCTCTCGGGCGGGCGCATCGGCTACGTGCACATTCAAGCGATGAATCGGCCGTCATTGCTGCGCTTCGAGCGCGAGCTGCGGGAGAATCGGGACAAGGAGGCCCTGATCATTGACGAGCGCTGGAATGGTGGGGGGAACATCGAGCAAGAGCTGCTCGCCCTGCTCATCCAACGCCCATACCAGATTTGGCAGCCGCGCGGCACCGAACCCACGTATCGTCCGCTCACTGGTTTCTTCGGTCCGAAAGTGGTACTGCAGAACTGGCGTTCGGCCTCTAACGCCGAGATGTTTCCGGCGGGCTTCCGCGCCCTCGGTCTTGGCAAGGTGATCGGGACGAAGACGATGGGCGCCGTCATCGGGACCGGATCGTATCGCCTGATTGACGGTTCGACCATCCGCACGCCGAGCGTGGGCGTTTTTCTGGCCGATCCCCGACGCACGAACATGGAGAACTACGGCGTCGAACCCGACATCTTCGTCGAGAACACGCCGGAGGACAATCTCGCGGGTCGCGATCGCCAGCTCGAAGTGGCCGTGCAAGAGCTGCTCAAGGAACTCAACCGCGGTCCGCGCCAACCGATCGTGCAAAGCAACGCGCGCGACTTCTGAACGTCACGGGTGAATAGACGGGAGGCTCCGTCGAGGTTCATCCCTTCGCGGAGCCTCCCCGTTCGGGCATTCCTTGATGGGATAATACGTCGTCTCGCGACGACGTGAACGCGCTTTAAGCCAGCGGTCTCACGGTTGCCCGCCTTTCAAGAAGCGATCGAAGAAATCCGCGGCCGCGCGATAGGCGCGAATCCAATTTCGATGCAAGAGGAAATCGTGCACCTCATCGGGGAAGATGAGTTGCTCGACATGCGCTTTGCCCTCGGCGCGCAGGCGTTGGATGAGATCGGTCGTCTCGATGAAGTCCACGTTGCGATCATCATCGCCGTGGATAAAGAGGACCGGGGATGTCCAGAATCGGACTGACGCCACGGGCGAAGACTCCCACGCGAGCCGCATGAGATCCTGCCCATGAATCCCCCATCCGCCGCCTCCCTCGCGCAGGCGCGCGCGCAGTGACCAATCGTGCACGCCGTGCAGGTCCACGCCTGCAGCGAAGAGATCGGAATTTCGCGCCAGACCCAGCGCCGTCAGATACCCCCCGTAAGATCCCCCCCAGAGCCCGATCTTCTGCGGATCCACCTCGGGACGTCGCTGGAGATATTTCGCCGCCGCGAGTACGTCTTGATACTCTGAAGCTCCACGCGGCCCCTGATTGGGCGCCAAGCGAAATGCCCGTCCATATCCGATGCCCGAGCGGAAATTCACCGAGAGGACGATGTACCCCTGACTGGCCAGGTATTGGTTGAAGCCATAGGCGCGATGGTAATATCCTCGCGGATGCCATCCTAAGAGCATTTGACGGATCGGCCCACCGTGGAGGAAGATCACTGCCGGCCGTCGGTCGCCCGGCCGCGCATCACGAGGAAGGAAGAGCTGACAGTGGATCGTCCATCCATCGGGAGTCTTGATGATCACTTGCTGGGGCTCCACCAAATGCTGCTCCGGGAAGTCGCGCGGGATAGCCTCGGGAGCAATCAGCCGCACGGTGTTCGTCCGCTCCTCCACGAGCGCCGGGGCTGCAGGTCGTCGAGCTGTCGAGGAGAGGCAGAGGATACGCCGCTGCTCGGCGGTGATGACCGGACTCCATTCGATCCCCGTGCCGCGCGTGAGCTGGCGAAGCCCCGTCCCATCCACATTCACTTGCCAGAGATGGCGACGATCTATGTCGTCCTGATTCGAGTTGAAGATGATCACGCGCCCGTCAGGAGAGAGCGTGGAGTCCTCGACCTCGAATTCTCCGGGAGTCAAGACCGTCTCTCGCCCGCCGCTGACAGGGACCGAATACAGGTGCATCCATCCTTCGTGCTCGGAATAGAAGACGAGGCGATCTCCAGCAGCCCAGCGCAAGGGTTCCGCGGGATATGTTTGAGCGAAGCCAGCCGTCGCATTCGGTGACGTCCACACAGAACGCGCTTCGCCGGTCTCCACATCGGCGACATAGAGAGAGAACGGCAATTCCCACTCGCGCGTGCGCGGTGGATCGGCCATCGCCCCAGGAATCCGAATGAAGGCCAAGCGCCGGCCATCGGGTGACCAGACCGGCGAGCGATCACGATCCACCGAAGGAGCGATCCACGTGATCGTCCGCTTTTGCAGGTCGAAGACGCCGATGAAGCTATGATCGCCGCGCGCACTGACGAATGCCACTTTCGTCCCATCGGGCGACCACACGGGTGATCCGTTGCGACCGCGCGCTTCAAAGAGCGGGCGCTCACGCTCCCCTCCCCCAAGCGGCGCTACAAAAATTCGCCCTCGACGCTCGAAAGCAACCAGGTCGCCCCGCGGTGAGATCTGTGGATTGCTTCCTTCAGCGATCTCCCACGTCTTCCCGTCCTCTATGCGCACGGCCATGATGAGCTGCCGCGCCCCACGTGGATCGCTCGTCGGATTGGGGACTTCGCCCTCACGATTGGGCGAACCGCCGCGCACATAGACGATGACCGATGCGTCCGGACTGAACGCGAGCTGACTGAGCTCCTGGCCATCATCCTCCGCATAGGCGGTCACCTGTCGCGCCCGGAAGTCCGGCCCATCGGCCACCCAGATGTTCCTCCGCCCTTGCGCGTTGAAGACCCACGCCACACGATCCCCACGAGGCGCAGCGATAAGGTTCGATGGGAAAGGCGCGCTCAAGACCGCTTCGATCGAAAAGGGACGGTCCTTCTCGGACGCTCGTGGAGAGGCCGAAGCGAAAGGCGCAAGCACTCCGACGACGAGCGCACAAGTAGCGACGACCCAGGTTCCAAGAAGCTTTCGCATATTTCCCTCCTCTGCTTTGAGGTTCAGCCTCCGGGGATCACACTTGGGGCTCGCATCGAACATCGCGCATCGGCGTCCCCGGATGAGCTGACCGTCTCTTTCGGCCATCTGTCGCGCGCAATGTTAGTCGCGTCTGAGGAGCCGGGTCAAGAGGCTCTCCTCCCAGCTGGAGAGAAAGGTCTCGCGCGTGTAACATCTGGTTATCCGCGCGCGTATCTCTGAGGCGAAAGCTGGAGATCAAGGAGGGGCTTCCGTCGGAGGCCCCGGAGGAGGTGAGGTCATGCGCGAGGTCATCGAGCTTCACATCAATGGCGTTCGCCATCGCCTGGACGTAGAGCCGAATCGCAGCCTGCTCAGCGTGCTGCGCGAAGACCTGGATCTCACGGGCACGAAATATGGCTGCGGCGAAGGACAATGTGGCGCGTGCACGGTCCTCGTCGAGGGGCGAGCGGTGCGTTCTTGCATCACGCCGGTGCATCTGGTCGCCCGTCGTCCGATCACGACGATTGAAGGCCTGGCGCAAGGAGGACGCCTGCATCCGCTTCAAGAAGCGTTCCTCGAAGTCGGCGCATTGCAATGTGGCTATTGCACACCGGGCATGATCATGTCCGGCGTGGCGCTATTGACCGCGAACCCCAATCCGAGCGAGGCCGAGATCATTCACTTCATGAATGGCAACATCTGCCGATGCGGGACCTATGGGCGCATCATCCACGCCATCCAAAGAGCTGCTCAAAAGATGCGAAAGGAGGGTCGGCAATGAGAGAGGAGCTTTTCGGAGAACTCTCGAATCCATCCCTTGAGCCCGAACGATATGAGCTTTTCGTGGCATCCCTTCCGACAAGCTCGGCCGGCCATGATCCAGGCGATCAAGGAGGGAACGACTCAAGGTTGGCGGCACCAACTGCAGAGTCGCTTCAAGCGATCGCTCCACTCCTCACGCGCCGCCAGTTTTGTCAGGCACTGGGGGCCGGGTTGCTCGTCCTTCTGTTCCGAGACGTGCCCGCTCTACAGGAGTCCAGTGGCGGACGTCGCGCTGCGACCCCACCTATGCCTAGGGAGATCAGCGCGTGGCTTCACATCGGCGAGGATGGTTTGGTGACGGTCTATACGGGCAAGGTCGAGGTCGGGCAGAACATCCGAACTTCGCTCGCGCAGGTCGTCGCTGAAGAATTGCGCGTGCCCATCGAACGCATTCGCCTAGTTATGGGGGATACGGACCTGACGCCCTTTGACATGGGGACGTTCGGGAGCCGAACGACACCGACAATGGCTGCGCATTTGCGTCGCGTGGCGGCAGCGACGCGCGAGCTGCTCCTCGATCTAGCTGCCGAACAGTGGCAGGTCGAACGCGCGACAGTGGAGATCACCGATGGTCAGGTCCGGCATGCGGCGAGCGGTCGAGCGCAAGATATCGGGATGCTCACACGCGGCCAGAAACTCGCGCGTCCCCTTCCCGAGGTGGTACCGCTCACGCCGCCCGAACAGTGGAAAATCATCGGGACCTCTGTCCCCAAGGTGAATGGCCGAGCTTTCGTCATCGGCGAACATCGCTATGTCTCGGATTTAAAGCTCCCCGGCATGCTCTACGGGAAGGTCTTGCGGCCACCAGCGTTCGGAGCGACGCTCGTCTCCGTGGACACGCGCGAGGCGGAGGCCATGCCCGATGTCGTCGTCATCCGCGAGGGCGATTTCGTGGGCGTCGCGGCTCCGAACACTGAACAAGCGGCGCGCGCGCTCGCGGCCATTCGCGCGGAGTGGAGGACGACGCCGCAGCCTTCAAGCCGCGAGATCTTCGAGTATCTGAAGAAGAACGAGATCGAGGCGCGGGGATGGGAGGGTCGCTCGCAACATGTGGTTGGCTCGATCGAAGAGGGATGGCGTCTTGCCGAAAAGCATTTTGCGCAAACGTACACGGTCGCCTATATCGCGCACGCGCCGCTGGAACCTCGAGCGGCCGTCGCCGAGTGGAAGGATGGACGTCTGACAGTATGGACGGGGACACAACGCCCCTTTGGCGTGCGGAGCGAACTGGCGCAGGCGTTCGGTCTTCCCGAAGATCGCGTGCGCGTGATCGTGCCCGATACGGGTTCCGGATATGGCGGCAAACACACGGGGGAAGCTGCCCTGGAGGCTGCGCGCTTGGCGAAAGCTGCGGGTCGTCCCGTCAAGGTCGTCTGGACGCGCGAAGAGGAATTCACGTGGGCATACTTCCGCCCAGCTGGTGTGATCGAAGTCCGAAGCGGAGTGAAGGCTGATGGGACGATCACGGCCTGGGAATTCCACAACTACAATTCTGGCGCGGCCGCCATTCGCACGCCCTATGCGATCCCCCATCAACGCATCGAATTCCACCCGACGCGCTCTCCCTTACGTCAAGGCTCCTACCGCGCGCTCGCGGCCACGGCCAATCATTTCGCCCGCGAGACGGCCATGGATGAACTGGCGCACCTAGTGGGGATGGATCCACTGGCATTTCGATTGAAGAACCTCACGGATGATCGCCTGCGCGCCGTGCTCCAAGCCGCAGCGGATCGCTTCAGATGGGGGAAAGTGAGACCAGCCCCTGATCGCGGCGTAGGTCTCGCCGCGGGATTTGAGAAAGGCGGCTACGTGGCCACGTGCGTGGAGATCGCCGTGGACCGCACAAGCGGCGAGGTGAAAGTCGTGCGCGTCGTCACGGCCTTCGAGTGCGGGGCCATTCTCAATCCCGACCATCTCAAGAACCAAATTGAGGGCGCGCTCGTGATGGGGTTGGGCGGCGCCCTGTTTGAGGCCATCGAGTTCGAAGGGGGAAAGATCCTCAATCCGCGCTTCTCGCGGTATCGTGTCCCTCGCTTCAGTGACCTTCCGCAGATCGAAGTCGTGCTTCTGGATCGCCGAGACTTGCCGTCGGCGGGAGCGGGAGAGACGCCGATTGTGGGCATCGCGCCGGCGATCGGGAACGCGATCTTTCAAGCCACGGGCGTGCGTCTTCGATCGCTGCCGCTGGTGCCCCGCGGACTCCCCATCGAAGCCCGACGGCGACAAGAAGGCTGAGCCGATATGCTCATCTCAGGAGGAGGAATGATGAAGGAACGATGGATCGCCTTGCTCGTGTTCTTCGCGACCTTGAGTTTCGGGAGTACGCGTCCCTCAGCTCAAGAGTGGGCGCGGCGACGATTGGAGACGTCACCGCGCCACCAAGAGTGGGTCACCATCACATATGGCCAGCGAACGGTCCATGCCTTCGTGGTCTATCCCGAAGCCAAAACCAAGACGCCGGCGGTCATCGTGATCCATGAAAATCGTGGGCTCACCGATTGGGTGCGGAGCGTGGCCGATCAGTTGGCTGAAGCTGGTGTTATTGCCATCGCTCCCGACCTGCTCTCTGGGATGGCGCCCAACGGAGGACGGACGAGCGACTTTCCATCGGAAGACGCGGCGCGCGAGGCGATTTCGAAATTGCCGCCGGAGCAGGTCATGGCCGATCTGGATGCCATCGCTGACTACGCTGCGCGATTGCCTGCCAGCAATGGGAAAGTCGCCGTCGCTGGATTTTGCTGGGGGGGAAGTCAAGCCTTCCGGTTCGCCACCCATCGCCAGAATCTGGCCGCAGCCTTCGTCTTCTACGGTACGGGACCACGGGATTCGGAGAGTCTGGCGCGCATCCGCTGTCCCGTCTACGGGTTCTACGGCGGCAATGATGCCCGCGTGACGGCGACCGTACCGGAGACTGCCGACGTGATGAAACGTTTGGGCAAGACCTTCGAGCCCATCACGTACGATGGCGCCGGACACGGCTTCATGCGTACGGGAGAGGAACCGAATCCCACCGATGCCAATCGAAAGGCGCGCGAGCAAGCGTGGGCGCGATGGAAGGAATTGTTGAAAAAGCTGTGAAGAGCTGACCAGCGCAGCCAGAGGACAAATATCCCGAGCTTTCTGCTCCTGGCGAACCGGAGCGCATTCTTCCAAGCCGCCACCTCGCCGCTCGCGCGCGGTGATTTCCCGCCGGGATCGAATCGGCTTCTCTTAATTCCGACCGGACCGGTCGGCACTCACACTCCTCAAGTGCCGCCGAACCCGATCGTCACGCGCTCCCCTTCTACGATCACTGGCACACTGCGCTTTCCCCCGGAGTACTGGAGCATTTGCTGAAACGCCGATTCGTCCTTTTGCACGTTGAAATATCGGACCTCATATCCTCGCTGGCCGTAATCCTCACGGGCGGCCATCGTGTACGGTCAGGTGTCTTTCCCGAAGATGAGCACGATGTTCTTCTTTTCCTCCATCGTCACCCCTCCTTGCCGCAAGTCCTTGTCGGAGTCGCCCTCCCGACGGAGAGGCGCGCCCCTTCAGATCAAAACCTACGGCGATGCGGCGCGATGATTGAGCCGGCGAAGATACTCGTGATATTCCTGCAGGCATCCGATCTCCAGCTGCTCCTTCTGCAAGGCCTCGATGGCCTCGACGGCCGCGCGAGCTCCCGTGAGCGTCGTGATGCACGGGACGCGATACTGGACGGCAGCGCGGCGGATCGAACGCTCATCGTAGAACGACGCTCGCCCAAGCGGTGTGTTGATGATGAGATGGATGTGACGGCTCTTGATGAGGTCAACGACGTTCGGACGTCCTTCGTTGACCTTGTAGACGAATCGCGCCGGCAGGCCAGCGCGCTGCAACGCCTCGCGCGTGCCGCGCGTGGCAATCAGCTCAAATCCCAAGTCGCAAAGGCGCCGCGCGATGGGAATCACGTTCGCCTTATCGTTGTCATTGACGCTGATGAAGGCCGTGCCTTGGCGCGGCAGATGGGTTCCGGCCCCATACTGCGCCTTGAGGAAAGCGCTGCCGAAGGTCGAGGCTGCGCCCATGACTTCTCCAGTCGAGCGCATCTCCGGCCCCAGTACGGGATCCACGCCCGGAAAGCGCGCGAACGGGAAGACTGGCGTCTTCACGTAAAACCGATCCACCTTCAGCTCGTCGGGCAGATCGAACTCATCCAGCATATGTCCGACCATGAGCAAGGCCGCGATCTTCGCCAGCGGAACGCCCGTCGCCTTGCTCACAAACGGCACAGTGCGTGACGCGCGCGGGTTCACTTCGAGCACGTACACGATCCCGTCTTTGATCGCATATTGGACGTTCATCAAGCCGACGACGCCCAAGGCTTCAGCCAATCGCCGCGTGTAGCGGCGAATCACATCCAGTTGCTCGGCGGGGATCATGTACGGCGGGAGCACGCACGAGCTGTCGCCCGAATGAATCCCCGCTTCCTCGATGTGCTCCTGAATGCCCGCGATCACACATCGGGATCCATCGGCGAGCGCATCCACATCCACCTCGAACGCGTCTTCCAGGAAGCGATCGATCAGGACGGGATGCGCGGGCGAGGCTTCGACGGCTTCCCGCATGTATCGCTCCAGAGCGCGCTCGTCGTAGACGATCACCATGGCGCGACCGCCGAGGACATAGCTCGGTCGGACCAAGACGGGATACCCGATGCGCGCAGCCACGCGTTTGGCTTCTTCGATGCTCGTGGCCGTCCCATTCTCGGGTTGTGGGATGCCCAGCTCGCGGAGAAGCGCGCCGAATCGCTCCCGATCCTCGGCCAGATCAATGGATTCGGGCGACGTGCCGATGATGCGGACGCCCGCTCGCCACAGCTTCATCGCGAGATTGAGCGGCGTTTGCCCGCCGAACTGGACGATGACCCCATCGGGCCGCTCCAGCTCGTAGATGTTCATCACGTCCTCGAATGTGAGCGGCTCGAAATACAACCGATCGGACGTGTCGTAATCGGTCGAGACCGTCTCGGGATTGCAGTTGACCATGATCGTCTCGTACCCCTGCTCGCGAAGGGCGAAGGCGGCGTGACAGCAGCAGTAGTCGAATTCGATTCCCTGCCCGATGCGATTGGGGCCGCTTCCCAGGATCATGATCTTGCGCCGAGCGGTCGGCTGAGCTTCGTCCTCGTCCTCGTAGGTCGAGTAGAGATACGGCGTGTAGGACTCGAATTCCGCCGCGCATGTGTCCACGCGCTTGAAGACCGGACGCACGCCGAGTTCCAGACGTCGCTGCCGCACGGCTTCGTCGCTCACTCCCCACAGATCGGCCAACCGCGCATCCGAGAATCCCATCCGTTTGGCCCGACGCAAGTCTTGGCGCGTCGCCGTCGTCAGCGTCATCGTCCGCAAGCGCCGCTGCTCCTCCCCGATCTCGCGCAGCTGCGCCAGAAACCATGGATCGATCTTCGTCAATTCGTGAATCTGCTCGACGCTCCATCCTCGATCCAAGGCGTAGCGGATATAATTGAGGCGCTCGGGCGTGGGGATCGCCAGGCGCCGCCGCAGCTCTTCCTCCGGCAGGTCGTGATCGAAGCGGAAGAGACGTCCCGTCTCCAGCGATCGAATCCCTTTCAGCAATGCCTCCTTGAACGTTCGTCCAATGGCCATGACCTCTCCGACCGACTTCATCTGCGTGGTGAGCGTCGGATCAGCCGTCGGGAACTTCTCGAAGGCCCAGCGAGGGATCTTCACGACGACGTAATCAATCGTCGGCTCGAAGCTCGCCCACGTCTTGCGCGTGATGTCGTTGGGGATCTCATCGAGCGTATACCCCACAGCGAGTTTGGCGGCGATCTTCGCGATCGGAAATCCCGTCGCTTTCGAAGCAAGCGCCGAGGAGCGCGAGACGCGCGGATTCATCTCGATGACGCGCAGCTCGCCGGTACGGGGATTGACAGCGAACTGAATATTCGAGCCGCCCGTCTCCACTCCGACCTTGCGGATCACAGCGATGGCAGCATCCCGCATGCGCTGATATTCGCGATCGGTGAGCGTTTGCGCCGGAGCCACCGTGATGGAGTCCCCCGTGTGAATCCCCATCGGATCGAAGTTCTCGATCGGACAGATGATGACGACGTTGTCGGCGAGATCGCGCATGACCTCCAGCTCGTACTCTTTCCATCCGATGATGGACTCCTCCACGAGGACCTCATGAATGGGCGAGGCCTCCAGGCCCCGCTCGACGATCTCTCGGAACTCTTCATCGTTGTAGGCGATCCCTCCTCCCGTCCCCCCGAGCGTGAAGCTCGGACGAATAACGATTGGATATTCCAGGTCCGCCGCGATCGCCCACGCTTCTTCCAGGGAATACGCGAATCCGGCGCGCGGCATTTGCAACCCGATCTCTTCCATCGCCTGCTTGAAGAGCCGGCGATCTTCGGCAATACGAATCGCCTGCAAATTCGCCCCGATCAACCGCACGCCGTAGGCCTCTAAAACGCCCTGCTCGGCCAACGCGACCGCAAGATTCAATCCCGTCTGCCCTCCAACGGTCGGCAACAACGCATCGGGACGCTCCCGTTCGATGATCTTGGTGAGGACCTCGACCGTCAGGGGTTCGACGTAGGTGCGATGGGCAAATTCCGGATCGGTCATGATC
Organism: Blastocatellia bacterium; assembly: GCA_025055075.1. Classification (NCBI taxonomy): domain Bacteria; kingdom Pseudomonadati; phylum Acidobacteriota; class Blastocatellia; species Blastocatellia bacterium. The sequence goes on along the minus strand of JANWYV010000023.1, from coordinate 52,560 downwards.
GTCGCGGGATTGGAGTTCACGAGGATGACCGTGTATCCCTCACCACGCAACGCCTTGCAGGCCTGCGCCCCCGAGTAATCGAATTCGCACGCCTGCCCGATGACGATCGGGCCTGATCCGATGATCAAAATCTTCTCGATGTCCGTCCGCTTCGGCATAGCTCCGATGTATGAAATCGAGAGTATGGCGCATCTTGGTGCAGCGGGGCAAGACGCTCGCTCGTCGCGTCGAATCCGAAGATCGAGGATCACTTCGAGGTTGGTTGAGCGGACGGGAGGGCAAGTGGTATATTAGCCTTTCTGGAGGTGGCGCCGGGTCACACGATCCGAAGCCCTCGTGATTGCGGAGGTCATAGACTTCGATGCTGCGACGCCGAGAAGAAGCACGGGAGGGAGTAGATGAGAAAGCGGACGTACGTGGGACTTGTGGGGCTTTTGTTCGTCTTCAGTGATCTCGCTCTGCCGGCCCATTCTCCCGAACGCCGATCTCTATTGCCGCTCGGATCGCTCGAGAGCGAGTGGAGAGGATGGGAAATCCAACCTCTTGAGCTTCTTCCTCAACCCCCAACCTCCCGCCGATCGCGTCCTGGGACGAGCCGCGCCTCGCAGCGTCAGCGCGCCCGCCGAAGAGCCCAACGTCAAGCCGCCCTTCAGCGCCGCTTGGCTCGCCTGGACGCCTCCGTTCGCCGCACGAGCGCTGCGGCCATCCAGCGCGACGACCTGCGCGGCGAAGATCCCGAAGTGCGAGAAGCTGTGCTCGCGGCGCTCCGCGGCCATGCCGGGACCGCCGTCGTCATGGACCCGTTCTCCGGACGCGTCTACAGCATCGTCAATCAAGAGTGGGCGCTGCGAAAGGGGTTCAAACCTTGCTCGACGATCAAGCTGGTGGTCGGACTCGCGGGATTGAACGAAGGCCTCATTGAGGCGCGGACGCCGCTGCCGCTCGGTGGGGGATCAATCGCCATGAACCTCATCGAAGCGCTCGCGCACTCGAACAATCAATATTTCGAGATCATCGGAGAGCAACTGGGGCGAGCGACGCTCCTTCAATATGCGCGAGAATGGGGGCTCGGACAACCGACGGGGATCAACCTCCCGCGAGAGAGTGCGGGCCAATTGCCGAGCGAGCGACCTCCAGCCCCGCGGGGGCGGCGCGCGATGCCAGCCGTTGGCCGCATGGCGAGTCACGGAGATGGATTCGCCGTGACGGCCCTACAACTGGCCGTGCTCACTTCCGCGCTCGTCAACGGAGGGACGTTCTATCGCCCGTACGTCGTCCAAAGCGAGGCGGAACGCCCGACACCGACCGTACGTCGCTACGTGAACCTCCCGGCAGAACATCGCGAGAGTCTCATCGCCGGCATGATCGCCGCCGTCGAGTATGGGACGGCCAAGCTCGCTTATGTTCCCGGCATCTCCTTCGCCGGGAAGACTGGGAGTTGCCGCAGTGATTCCCTCTGGCTGGGTTTGTTCACCTCGTTCGCCCCTGTCACGAATCCCCGTTTCGTCGTCACGGTGATCGTCTACGGCAGGCACGAGCGCGGCTCCACAGCCGCTTCCATCGTCGGTCAAATCTATCAACGCTTGGCTCACCGGCTGACCTCACCCCCGATGACGGAATCCTTACGGGAATCTCGGCTGCCTGATCTCACTCCTTCACGACGCTTCGCTGATGTCCCAGGAAGAACACGAGCCCGTTGCAGGGATGAAAGAGGTGCACCTCGGCAGAGGGACATCGTCACATGGCAGCGAGAATTTCACATCCAGGAGAAAACACGCCTATGAAAGCCGTTCGATTCCATGCGCATGGCGATGTCGACGTCCTCCGATACGAGGATGTCCCTGAACCGCAGATCGGCCCCACGGAAGTCCTCGTCCGCGTGCGGGCCTGCGCCCTCAATCACCTCGACCTTTGGCTCCGACGGGGATTGCCCGGCCGCTCGATTCCGCTCCCTCGTATCGTGGGCAGCGATATCGCTGGTGAGATCGCCGAGGTCGGATCGGCCGTCACGCGCGTGACGGTTGGACAGCGTGTCCTCATCTCGCCTGGCCTCAGTTGCGGACAATGTCCGGCATGCCTCGACGGTCGAGATAATTTCTGTCCCGATTACGAGGTCATCGGCTCAAACCGCTCCGACGGCGGATACGCGGAGTACGTCAAGGTGCCCGAGGTCAACATCGTCCCCCTCCCCGATCATATCAGCTTCGAGGAAGCGGCGGCGTTCCCCCTGGTCTTCCTCACGGCTTGGCATATGCTCGTGACCCGGGCCGGTGTGCGACCGGGCGAGACCGTGCTCGTCATCGCTGCTGGAAGCGGCGTTGGAATGGCGGCCATTCAAATCGCTAAGCTCTTCGGCGCGCGCGTCCTGGCGACGGCCGGAACCGAGGCGAAGCTGGAGAAGGCAAAAGCGCTAGGCGCCGACGAGGTCATCAATCATTCGACCCAGGACCTGCTTCAAGAAGTGAAGCGCTTGACCGAGCGGCGCGGCGTCGACATCGTCATCGAGCACGTTGGCACGGCCGTCTTCGAGAAGTGCGTCCTCAGCCTCGTTCCGGGCGGGCGGCTGGTGACGTGCGGCGTCACAAGCGGCTATCAAACGCAACTCGACATCCGCTACCTCTTCAGTCGCCAACTGAGCTTGCTCGGATCATTTATGGGCAGCAAAGGGGAACTCCTCGAAGCCTTCACCTTCTTCGTGCAGGGCCGTCTCAAGCCGGTCATTGATCGTGTCTTCCCACTGGAAGAAGCAGCGGCCGCGCAGCGGCGCATGGAGGAGCGAGGTCACTTCGGCAAGATCCTCTTGAAACCGTAACGTCCTCGAAAGGAGCCTCGCGCGATGCTCCGAGCGCCAGCCTGTTGGCTGGCGCTCTTTTTCCCGAGGGGATATAATTTTGCCTTATGCGACGCTAAGCGAAACTAATCTGGAGGGGGAAGGCCTTGCCTGTCGAATTGACGCAAGAGCAGCAACAGGTCCGGCACCTGATTCGCGAATTCGCCGAGGCCGAGATCGCCCCTCACGTGAGGGAATGGGATGAGGCCGAGCATTTCCCACGCGAGCTGATTCCGAAGCTGGGCGAGTTGGGCGTACTCGGGGCGATCTTCCCGGAAGAATATGGGGGAGCGGCGCTGACGTCTTTGGAGTACGCCCTCATCATCGAGGAGTTGGCGCGGGTGGATCCGGCGATCGCCCTCACGGTCGCCGCACATACGGGTCTGTGCGCGAACCATATTTTCCTGGCGGGCACGCCGGAGCAAAAGCGGAGGTACCTGCTGCCACTGGCTCGTGGTGAGAAGTTGGGCGCATGGGGATTGACCGAAGCGACAAGCGGCAGCGACGCATCGCACATGCGCACGACGGCCGTGAAGCGTGAGGGAACCTGGGTCCTCAATGGAGCGAAGAACTTCACGACCAACGGCTCGTGCGCGGACATCTACATCATCTTCGCCGTTACTGATCGCGCGCAGGAGAAGAAAGGCATCTCGGCCTTCATCGTGGAGCGAGGAACGCTAGGTCTTCGCCCCGGGCGAAAAGAGAAGAAGCTCGGCATGCGGGCCAGCGATACGGCGCAAGTGCTTTTGGAAGAATGTCTGGTCCCCGAGGAGAATCTGCTCGGGACGCTGAACCTGGGGTTCATAGACGCCCTGCGCGTGCTCGATGGCGGACGAATCACCATCGCGGCCCTAGCCGTTGGACTCGCCCAAGGCGCTTACGAGGCCGCCTTGCGATACGCGCGCGAGCGCTGGGCCTTTGGCAAGCCGATCGCCGAATTCCAAGCGATTCAGTTCAAGCTCGCCGATATGGCCACTCAAATCGAAGCTGCGCGGTTGCTCACCTATCACGCGGCGGAGCGAAAGGCACAGGGGTACCGCGTCACGAAAGAGGCCTCGATGGCCAAACTCTTCGCTTCGGAAATGGCCGTGCGCGTTTGCGAGGAGGCCATTCAGATCTTCGGCGGCTATGGGTACATCCGGGATTATCCGGTTGAGAAGTTCTGGCGAGATGCGAAGCTGCTGACGATCGGCGAAGGGACGAGTGAGATTCAACGCCTCGTCATCGCCCGCGAGATCCTACGCGGCACTTGAAGCAGCACTCTAGCGGGATCGAACGGCGACTGGGGAGCGCACCACCAGAACGCGCTCCCCAGTTCCGATCCGACCTCACCACGCAATGGAGAAGCGTCCGCTCACCGCCTGCGCCGTTCGACCGCAGGTATCACGCACCGTCACGCGGAGACGCCCATCCCCCGTGCGAACGCCCCGTGGGATCGTCCAGAGGAATTGCGACGCATCCCCAGGAAGATTCGTAATCAACGTCCACGTCGCTCCGCCGTCGGTGGACAGCTCCAGAACATGAGCCGCCAGTTGCACATCATCCGAAGACGTCCAAGAGACCAACACGCGCTCGCCACCGACGAAGACCGAACCCGTTCCGACGGTCAGACCGTTGATTGTCGGACTCGCGCCGTCAATCGAGAAAAGCTCATCGCTCGTATCCACGGCGACATTATCTGCAAAATCGCGCACCCGCACGGCGATGAACGCGCGCGTTGTCGACAACCGAGCCGGGATACTCCAATCGAAGGACTGCGCCGTTCCCGGCAGCCGCTCGACGATCGGATTGAACCTGGCGCCTCCATCGGTCGAGAGGAGGACGTCCTGGAATTTCACAGCCGTATTGTCCGATACTCGCCAGGTGATTCGGAAGGGCGTTCCAGCGCACAAGATCTCCCCACCGTTCGGACTGAGGACTTGTATAAACGGCGGCTCGCTCTCGGTGGGCAGGATGGAGAAATCGGCATCGCTCGCATCTTGGCTCACCTTCCCGGCAATGTCCTCGGCCACGATGCGGATGCGTCCCCGCTGCGTGAAGAGCGTCAGTGGCACTTTCCATCGGAAGACCTGAGGATCATCGCCGTCGAGCGTCACGATGTCCGTGTACGTCGCACCGCCGTCGGTCGAGAGTTGGATGCTCTGCCGCGTCAATCGCGTATCATCGGAAGCCTTCCAGAGGATTTCAAAGACGTCTCCGCCTCGAAAGACTTCCCGCCCATTGGGCGAGACCACCCGCACCACCGGCGCTTGCGAGTCAATGATGAAATCGGCATCGCTCTGATCAAACGCCCGACGCCCTTGCGCGTTCACGACCGTGACGCGGATGCGCCCGCGCACTGTGGAAACCGTCGTCGGCACCCTCCATGAGAATTCTCGAACATCGGCGGCCAAACCCGCAGCGACACTGATCGGGAACGTCGCTCCTCCATCGAGCGAGAGCGCGATCTCCTGCGAGGCGACGCCACCGCCGGCTTCCCATCGGATGGTAAAGGTGCTTCCTCCAATCAAGATCTCACCACCATTGGGCTGAAGGACGCGCACGCTGAGCGTACCTTCGCCGATGATGAAGTTATCCGCGAACTCCGATGTATCGCCGCGAAAGTCCGTCGCCGTACACGTGATCGGCTCTCCCCGAGAGCGCCCTGAGAGTGCAAGCGAGAACTCCCCGCGATCGTTAGCGCGCGTGCTGCCCAGGAAGACTTTCCCCTCGCCACGTCCCGAAGGATCCGGATCGGCGAGATAGACTTCGATCACCGCGCCCGCGGGAGCCGGAGCGGAAAAGACGCCTCTCACCGTCACTCGGCCACCACCTTCTTCGGTGATCGCCGTGATCTGAGGGATGACGCCTTGCCCGCCTCGGTCAATGCCCAGGTCCTCGTTTTGGAAAATCGAATTCTGTGACAAGCGATTTCCCGTTCCCGAACCGAGGATCCGCACGCCAGCTCCTCGATTGTACGCAATCGTGTTCTGCAACACCGTATTTCGCGAGGCAGACCCATCGGTCGAGAGAATCCGCACGCCATTGCCGCCATTCGGCAGTGCGATCGTCCCCCCAGCGTCCGTTCCAATGGCATTGCCCACGAGGCGATTCTCGGAAGCGTTCAACAGCTTCACGCCATCGCCCGCATTACCGCTGATGATGTTGCGCGCGACGCTCTCGCTGCTGCCAATCTGATGATTCCCTCCCCCATTGGCGGTGATCCCATCGCCGCCATTGCCCAGCGCGACCTGACCCGTCGCATCCACACCAATACGGTTCCCAAACACTTGCGTCCCCAACGCACCCGCGCCGAGGAAGAGACCGCTGCCGCGATTCCCCGAGATGACGTTACCGGCACCTTCGACGGCACCGCCGATGAGATTATTCGGCGAGTTGAAATCCACGTGGATGCCCGCGCCGCCGTTGCCCAGCGCTTGACGTCCCGTGGCATCCGTGCCGATGTAGTTCCCTTGAATCTTACTCCCCGTGCTCCGCACGAGCGTCACGCCGTTGCCCTCGTTGCCGGAGATCACGTTTCGCGCCGAGGCGGAGACGCCGCCAATCTGCGCATTGAAGACATCCGCGAGGAAAATTCCATCATCCCCGTTCTTCACGACAGCAGCGCCCCGTGCGTCCACGCCGATGAGATTCCCTTGCGCGCGCACGCCCGTGCTATTCCGCACTTGGAGGCCGTGACGCGAGTTCCCAGAGATCACGTTCCCGGCACCACTGGCCGTTCCGCCAATGGTCACATTATCGGCTCCCGTCAAGAGAAGGCCAGCACCACCATTGGGCAAGGGCGTTCGCCCATCCGCCGCGACGCCGATGTAGTTGCCCACGATTTGCGTATTCCGTGCCAGACCTCGCACTTCGATCCCATCGCCGCCATTACCGGAGATGACGTTTCGATCAGCGGCGGCCGTCCCTCCGATAAGGGTATTGCTCACGCTGTCCCCGGAAATATGAATCCCCGCAAGCCCATTGCCGCGAGCCCGCTGCCCAGAAGCATCCGTGCCGATGTAGCATCCAGCGATGACGTTTCCTGTAACGGGCGCCTCACCGCCGACGATCCGAATTCCGTGGCTACCAAAGCCGCTCACAACCACGCCGCGCACGACATTCAGACTCGAAGCGATCGTCAATCCATCCACAGCACCGGCTTGCGAACCATCCAGGACAATGATCGGCGTGCCCGCGAATCCGCGTTGCGTCGTCCCGTCTATCGTCGTCCCCCCATCGGTCAACCGCGGAAGTGGACCTAGCTCCGCGCTCACACGAATGGTGAAGACCCCACCTGATCGCTGAGCCTCCGGCAGGTCAAATCCGATCACATCGGGCGCGTTTCCCCGCCCAGAGGGGACGTCCGGATTCGGTGGATTCCCATTGGCGGCGAGGATCGCCTCGCGCAAACTCACGCGCCCGTCCTGTCGGACTTCATCGGCCGTCGTCGTGACGACGATCGTCGGCGGCGCGTTGAGCGCGATAGCGACGGTCGCTCCCCCCTGTTTCGCAACGACTAGATCATCGAGCGCTCCCTGACGGAATCGTCCGGCCACAACCGCGACCGGAGGGCTGTCCACATCATAGCTCACCGAGCGATCGAATGCCCCGCTGGCGTTCCCCAACAGGACCGTGATGCGATTGCTCCCGCGCTCGACGACGGCCAGATCGGGATATCCATCGTTGTTCAAATTCGCTATCGTGAGCGGGCCTGGGAGCGTCCCCGCATGAAAACTCATAGGAGAAGTGAACATTCGATTCTCACGCCCCCGCAGCACGAAGATGCTTCCGCTGGCGGCATCCGTCACCACAATGTCCGTTCGCTTGTCCTGATCGAAATCACCAATAGCCAAACCTTCCAGAGCGACCCCCGCAGACAAGAACTGGGGATAGGAGAACTTCCCATCCTCCGCACCATAGAGGACGGCAACGCCCGATCTCTGGCCCCGATAGAGCACGATGCCATCGAGTCGGCCATCGCCATCGAGATCGGCTACGCGCACTTCCCCAAGGCTCAGGACAGCTCCACTGACGTTGAGCGAGAAGAACCACGGCGTGCCGAATTGCCCCCGTCTATCGGCGGGCAGGAGCGCGAGAAAAGGAGGAGATGAAGAAGCGACCAAAAGATCCGGCATCCCATCGCGATTGAAATCCCCCGAAGCGAGCCCACTCACCATGAGTCCCAACCGCACGTCTTCTTTCCACTGCAATGAGCCGCGTCCCGTTCCCATGTAGATCGAGACTACCGGCTCATCCGTATAGCCGACGGCAACATCTAAAGCCCCATCTTGATCGAAGTCCTCAACAAGGAGCGCCGAAGGCTCTTGCCCGACCACTGGCACGCGAAGCGGCGTTGTAAAATCCCCGCGCCCGTTTCCAAACCGAAGGGCGAGTTCCCCTCCACCTGTCCGCGCATAGGCAATGAGGAGATCCAGCCATCCATCCCCGTTGAAATCTCCATAACTGAGCCGCGTCGGCCACGACACCCCCGAACGCCCACCATCGCCAGGACGATCCTCGGGCAAATTCCGCCCATTTTGCAGCGTCAACTCTGGCTCGCCGCGCCCTTGGACGAGGAGGCCAATGCGCTCCGGCCATTTTTGCGGAGACGATGCGCCAGCGCGCTCGCTCGGGGTGAACGGAAAGATCAAAAGGAGAGAGCCGAGGATTATCGCGCTCCATGCCCACAAAGATCGAACAGCCGGCATATTCCCCTCCTTAAAAGTTCGACACGAGCGATGCCGATTTTAGAGAAGGGATGCATCTCTGTCAAGCTGCAAATTCACCCTCGTAGGAGGCGGGCGATCCGAAGTCATACGGAGTGGAGGAAAAACGCCGAGCCCGACCGGCTCTCTTCAAGCCCGTCGGGCCCAGCGAGCGAGAGGATTATGAACGTTATTCAGATCCACCGCTCTCGAATTCGAGCGCCTCAAGCTGCCCAGCGAAGGTCAAGCGGGTGAGAACGGGTTGCGGCCCCGTTCGCCGATAGGTGATTGAATCCGTGGTGGCCTTTTGCGGCAATCGCACCAGCTTGTACGACGCCTCCACGACAGCCTTTCCGCCTCTCATGAATGTCGCCTTCCCCTCGACACCCGGTTGGTAGACGACCGTGTACGTCCCCCTCTTCAGGAGCTGTCCGGCGACAAGGACATCTTCGGTGAACGTAACCTGACGACGCTGCTCCTTCTGGGCAGCCCAGGCGATCGCTCCGAAAGCGATCATGAAGATCACCAAAAGGCTCAGCGTTCGTCTCATCATGGCTTCACCTCCTGCCTATGATCCTCTCGGAGACCGAAACTGTGAGTAGCAACTCTCGTGCCAAAGAGGCATTCCGCGCCCCGCCACAGGAGCGCGATTTTTGTAGCGAATTCGCCGAAAGCCACCAGGGCGCGTCCGCCTGTGGCGCGTCTGCGCGCCATCCCGTGGCGAAGATGTCACACTTCGAGGGCGTGCAACGCTTCCTCATACAGCTCCGACCAGTAGGACATTCGTTCGACCACGCGCAATTGCCGATACAGCTCGGGGTTCTCGAGCAGGCGCGCGGCTCCGAGGACGACGGCTTCGACCGGATGCTCTGCGCGCACAACGGGCAATTGCAATTGGTCGCTCAGCCAACGATCCAAGCCATGCAGGAGCGATCCCCCGCCGCTCAACACGATCCCACTTTCACAGACGTCGTGTGCCGCATCCGGTGGCGCTTGCTCCAGGACCCTTTGAATGCCGTCCCGAATAGCCCGCAGGATTGGCTCGAGCGCTTGAGCGACCTCGTGACTGTGCAGCAGAACGCTTTCGGCCCCGCCCCCGAGGGCCAATTTCCCATAGACCTTCACCGCGCGACCGTTCCCCTCCGGAAGCGCCGATCCAATCTCGATCTTGATCCATTCGGCGGTCCGCTCCCCGACCAGGAGATCGTAGCGCTTCTGCAGGTATCCGCGGATGGCCTCGGTCATATCATTGCCGGCGATCTGCAAGGTCTCCGAAGCGATCAATCCATGTCGGGAAGCGATGCTGAGGTTCGTCGTGCCACCCCCGATGTCCACGATCATGCGCGCCGCTCCATCCGGAGCGATCGCGTCGGCACCGAAAGCTGCGGCCAATCCCTCTTCGACGAGATCCACGCGATGAGCTCCAGCCTCGCGCGCGACTTCTATCAGGGCGTTACGTTCGGCATCGGTCGCTGATCCTGGAATTGTCGCCATCAGATGGATGCGCCGGAAGCGATTCCGACAGATGGGTTCGAGAAAATGCCGCAGCAGGTACTGGGCCAGATTCAGATTGGCGATAGTCCCATGCCGCAGGGGACGATGGACCTCCACATCGTAAGGCTCTCGCCCAAGCATCTCCAAGGCGCGTCGCCCGACGGCGATGACCTCTCCGGTGAAGCGATTCACGGCAACAGCCGAAGGTTCATGCAACGCTAGGCCTCGCCGCGAGGAATAGATGAGCGTCGTGACCGTCCCCAGATCCAGGGCCACGCGCTCAACGAAGAACCGACGGAAGAACCGCATCTTCATCCTCCTTCTCAGCCCTTCGGCACTCTCCAGGCACAAGGGCTTCGCACACTACTTTTAGATGCAATCGGCATGCCACGGGCCGCCTCCAGTCCCCGCTGAAAGGTGCACATCTCCCCTTTGGTTTCTCGCTTCGACGACGAAAATCTCCCTCTTCAGACCAACGGGAGTGGCGAGTTTGCACCCTCTGCGCAGACCAAATCGCCACGGGGAGGGGACGCTGCAGAGTTTCTTCCCTTCTCAGCACGCGATCGAATCCTCTTCTCGGCAGCGATCTTCTGGCCGATCGGCGGGCGCGCGAAATGACTTGGTTATGCGGCATGCCATTTGCTTAACTTCAGAGATGGAAGCCCTCGCGAAAGGCAGTATCTCTTCACGAGCGAAGTGGCTTCACAACGACATCAGGAGGCGAAGGCGTATGATGCGGATTCGACGTGGTGACCCATTCCGCGAACTGATGAACCTGCAAGAAGAGATCAATCGGCTCTTCCGCGAAGTCTTCCGCACGCGTCCAGAGGAAGAGGTAGCCGGTGGATGGACACCCGCCGTCGACATCTACGAGAACACTGACGGCATGGAGATCCTCTTCGATCTCCCCGGGATCAACAAGAATGAGATCCAGGTGAGCGTGGAGAAGAACATCCTCACCGTCAGCGGCGAGCGCCGATTGGAACATGAGGATCGGCCCGACAATTATCATCGCGTGGAGCGCCCCTATGGGCGCTTCAGCCGCAGCTTCACTCTCTCGCCTAACATGGACATCGAGAACATCAGTGCGGAATATCGGGATGGCGTGCTGCGGGTGCTGATCCCGAAGAAGCCGGAAGCGAAGCCTCGGCAGGTGGAGATTAGAGTGAAATGAGGCCGATCCTCCCGACGATCCTTTCGATCGTCAAGGAGGACCTGCGCCGTCGGGGAGGCCGACATGAGCGAGCGAGAGGACCGAGCTTCGGCAGAGCGCCATGGGGAACTGGCTCCCGTGCGCTTGGTGGAGACGGCGCGCGAATCTTCGGAACTGGCGCATCTGACGGCCGAATTGGAACAGTTGCGCCGGGAGCTCGCGGCCGAACACCGCCGCTATCTTCGGGCCTTGGCCGATTTTGATAATTACCGCAAGCGCATCGAGCGGGAACTGAGCGAGCGCGTGCGGGACGGCATGCGCAAGATCTTATTAGAGGTGCTGCAAGTGCTGGATGCCTTCGAGAACGTCCTGGGCTTGGAGAAAGAGCGGACGGGGACGACGGCCTCCCCGACGGGCGAAGCCCTACAACTCATTCACCGTCAGCTTGTGCGGCTCTTGGAAGCTTGTGGCGTTCGCCCCTATGAGAGCCTCGGGCGGAAATTCGACCCAGCCCTGCACGAGGCCATCGAGGCGATTCCCAGCCATGAGCACGAAGAGCAAACGATCGTGCGGGAGGTCCGAAAGGGATATCGCTGGGGAGACCAGATTTTGCGTCCGGCGCACGTCGTGGTCGCTGTCGCCGGGCCTTCCACACAAGGGTCGTCTCCTCCAGCGAAGTCGGCTGAGCCACATGCGTAGTGGGCGCTTCTGAGGAGGAGCGTCTAGCCGCTCCACATGGACGCTGGGGCGCTCATCAGAGCATCCGGCCATCAAAGGGCTCTGGGAGCAACCCTCGCAGCGGATGCACGCGCATCTGCCCTTTGAGATTAGCCGAGACGACGATCAGGTCCGGCGCGAACTCCCATAACACCTGGCGACACGCTCCGCAGGGGGAGATGAGCGCCTCCGTGTCGGCGACAAGAGCGATTCGCGAAAACTCGCGCACGCCTTCGGAGACCGCTTTGAAGAGGGCCACGCGCTCGGCGCAGACGGTCAAGCCATAACTGGCGTTCTCAATATTGCATCCGGTGAAGACGCGGTCATCGGCTGTGAGCAAAGCCGCTCCAACGGCGAACTCCGAATACGGCGCATAGGCGAGGGCGCGCGCCGCCATCGCTTGTGCGATCAACTCGGTATCGGTCATCGCGTCGTTTCTCCCGACCTTTCGACCTCGCTCAAATAGGCCTTGATCTTCTCGATGATGAGGTCAATGCCGACGATATTATACCCCCCTTCGGGGATGATGATGTCGGCATAGCGCTTGCTCGGCTCGACGAACTCCAGATGCATCGGGCGCACTGTCTCCAGATACTGCCGGATCACAGATTCGACCGTGCGGCCGCGCTCGGAGATGTCGCGGAGGAGACGGCGAATGAACCGAATATCGTCGGCCGTGTCCACGAAGATCTTCAAATCCATGAGAGCGCGCAGACGCGGATTCTCGAAGACGAGGATGCCCTCGACCAAAATGATGGGGCGCGGTTCGATGCGACGCGTCTCCGGCCGACGCGTATGAGTCGTGAAGTCGTAGATCGGCTGCTCGATCGCTCGACCCGCACGTAGCTCCTCGATGTGTTGCAAGAGCAAGTCCGTGTCAATGGCATCGGGATGATCGAAGTTCAACCGATGCCGCTCCTCCAGCGGCAAATGACTCAGGTCCTTGTAATAAGCATCCTGCTGCAGGTAGACGACGCGATCGGCGCCGACGGCCTCCAGGATCTTTTGCGCGACCGTCGTCTTACCAGAGCCGGTCCCCCCACAAATCCCGATGATCAGGACGCGACGCGCTTGGACGTCTCTCATTCCCCGTTCACTCCTTCGGCCGCGATTCGGTCTGGGCGACGTGGGCTTCCGCAAGGCGCGGGATGAGTCGATCGAGCAACGCTTGAAGTCGCTCGCGCACGCGCGTCATCGCTTCCAAGACGTCCTCATGGCGCAACGGATGCTCGGCGATGCCTGCCGCCATATTGGCGATCACCGAGAGACCAAGGACCTCCATCCCCATATGGCGCGCCACGATCGCTTCGGGAACGGTGGACATGCCCACAGCGTCTGCGCCCAATTGCCGCAGCATCCGAATCTCGGCGGGCGTCTCGTAGCTCGGCCCACTTACGGCCGCATATACGCCTTCCTCCAACGCCAGACCGATCTCGCGCGCGACGTCATGCGCAAGGGCGCGCAGAAGCGGGGAGTAGACCTGCGTCAAATCGGGAAATCGCGGACCGAAGCGCTCGTCGTTCGGACCGCGCAGCGGATTCACGCCCATCAGATTGAGGTGATCGGCGATGAGCATGAGCGAGCCAGGGCGAAAGCGAAGATTGATCCCTCCGGCGGCATTCGTCAACACCACCTGTCGGACGCCGAGCACGCCGAGCACGCGAATGGGGAATGTCACGTCCTCCATCGCGTACCCCTCATAGTAGTGAAACCGGCCCTGCAACACGGCGACTGCCGTCGTCGCAAGCCGGCCCAGGAGCAATCGTCCCGGGTGTCCGGCCACAGTAGCCGTGGGAAAATGTGGGATCTCCGCATAGTTGAGTTCTACGGCATCGCTCATCCCTCCGACCACAGTGCCCAATCCCGATCCCAAGACGAGACCGACCTGCGGCCGTATCGCGCTTCGCTCGCGAATGAAGGCGACGGCCTCTTGAACGCGTTCGTACAAGGACTTCGCCATCTCATCCCCCACGCCGCTCATGCTAGACCGAAGTTGCTGGCGCGGTCAACTGATCAGCCCAGCGATCGTCCCGGTCAAACACGTCGTCAAGAATCCGCCGATCATCGCTCGCACGCCCAACTCGGCGAGGTCGCCTCGCCGATTGGGCGCGATCCCCCCGATCCCGCCAATCTGAATGCCGATGGAAGCGAAGTTGGCGAACCCGCAGAGCGCATACGTGGCGATCATCACCGAACGCGGATGCAGCTCCGACTGCACCCGCGCCAGCTCCGTGTAAGCGACGAACTCGTTCAGGATGAGCTTTTGCCCGAGCAGATTCCCGACCTCAGTGATGTCCGCCGTTGGCACGCCCATGATGAAGGCCAGCGGCGCGAAGAGCCATCCGAGAATCCATTGCAGATTGGGCGGGATGAAGCTCACGCGCGCGTGCAAAAATCCGAGGAGCGCATTCACCAAAGCGATCAAGGCGATGAAGGCGATGAGCATGGCCGCGACGTTAATGGCTAAGCGCGCTCCGTCGCCTGCTCCGCGCGCGGCCGCCTCGATCACATTCCGATCCTCGGTCTTCACCTCGATCCGCACCACGCCCCGCGTGAGCGGCTCCTCCTTCTCCGGGATCAAAATCTTCGCCATCATGATGGCGCCGGGCGCTGCCATGACGCTTCCCGTCAACAGATAGACGGGATTGATGCCCATGCCGATATAAGCGGCCATGACCCCCCCGGCGATCGTCGCCATTCCCCCGAGCATCAGACAAAGCAGCTCCGAACGCGTCATCGAGGGCACATACGGCGCGATGATCAACGGCGCCTCTGTCTGTCCCATGAAAACGTTGGCTGCTGCCGCCAAGCTCTCGGCGCCGCTCACCTTCATCGTCCACGCCATGAATTTCGCCATGGCGAGCACGATCCGCTGCATGATGCCCAGGTAATAGAGGATCGAGAAGAACGACGAGACGAAGATGATCGTCGGCAGCACGCGAAAGGCGAAGATGACGCCAAAACTCTCTCCCGCCAGCGGTCCGAAGACGAACGTCGCGCCTTCGACGGCGAAGGCCAGGAGTCGCCGAATCAATTCGCCGAGCTGATCGAAGAACCATCGCCCCGGGCCCGTTCGCAAAATGAGGATCGCCAGAGCGATCTGCAAGCCGATGCCCCAGAGGAGAATGCGCGCGCTCACGTCGCGCGGGCTGTTGGAGAGAAGGAACGCGATGCCGAGGATAGCGAAGATGCCCACCAGCCCGATCGCCCGCGTCGTCCACGGGACATGAGCTGTGCGCGCTTGATCGCGCATGTCCGGCGCATCTCCTTGAACTTTCTCTACAAGCTCACGCTCGTGCGCCGTCGGCATCGAAGAAGCTGAAGCCCAAAGCGGCGCCGCGAATGCGCGCGCTTCCGTCGGGCGTGCCTTCTCCCCCTCGAGGACGAAGGAGAGGATCCCGGCTCCGGCCAGCAACGCCCCGAGGATGATTCCCGCTTTGCGTCGAAATGCTCGATCCATCTTCATCCCCCTCCCCAATTCGTGAAGATTTTGGCTCGCTGATGAGAAGGCCAGCGGCACGAGAAATGCGGACAGATGCTCACACGACGGCTTTGATCAGAGGTTCGGGCTTCGGCGCGGCCGCCCCAATGACGAATGCGGCGCGGACCTGTTCCAAAGCGCGCGGCAGCCGCTCCTCACTATTGTAATGGAGCGTGCACAGGACTTCCCCCCGGATGACAGGCTCGCCCACCTTCTTGTGAATGATGAGGCCAACGGCATGATCAATGGGCGCGTGAAGATGCTCGCGTCCGGCGCCCAACAGCATAGACGCCTGGCCGAGGCGCTCGGCATGAGCTTCGACCACGACGCCCGCGACTTCCGCCCGATAGTCCATGCGGAACCGCGCCTGCGGCAAGCGCGCGTAATCATCCACGACGCGCGGATCCCCCCCTTGCGCTTCGACGATCTCTCGAAACTTCTCCAGAGCGGCCCCGCTGTGCAAAACGCGTTCGGCCATTTGTCGAGCGGTGTCGAGATTCGCCGCCCGATCACTGAGAAGAAGCATGTGCGCGGCCAACTCCAACGATAGCGCGCGTAGATCCTCCGGACCTCGTCCTTTGAGCGTCTCTATGCTCTCGATCACCTCGAGGGCGTTGCCGACAGCTCGCCCGAGCGGCTGATTCATATCCGTCAGCAGCGCTCGCACGCGCTTGCCCATGCGCCGCCCGACGTCCACTAAGCGCTCGGCCAGATCTCGTGCCTCGTCCTCGCTCTTCATGAAGGCGCCCTTTCCCACCTTGACGTCCAGCACGAGTGCATCAATCCCTTCGGCGATCTTCTTACTCATGATGCTGGCGACGATGAGCGGCACGCACTCCACCGTCGCTGTGACGTCGCGCAAGGCGTAGAGCTTGCGATCGGCCGGGACGATCTCCTCCGTTTGTCCCACGAGCGCCGCGCCCACGCGCTCGACCAATTGGCGAATCGTTTCCAGCGGGAGCTGTACGCGAAATCCCGGGATGGACTCCAATTTATCGAGCGTCCCTCCTGTGTGCGCCAGACCGCGACCGGAGATCATCGGCACGCGCCCGCCAGCCGCTGCGACGATGGGCGCCAAAACGAGTGAGGTCTTATCCCCCACGCCCCCGGTGCTGTGTTTGTCCACCTTCGCCTCGAGCAGATGTCCCCAATCCAGCGTGCGCCCCGATCGCACCATCTCCTCGGTCAGGACGAGCGTCTCTTCCATCGTCATCCCCCGCCACATCGTCGCCATCAAAAAAGCGGCCATTTGATAGTCGGGGATCTCCCCTCGCGAATAGCCGCGAATGAGGAATGCGATCTCCTCGGGCGCGAGCGCCTGCCCATCTCGTTTCTTCCGAATCAGATCAACGACGCGCATGTTCGCAACCTTCTCGGTGAGCCCAGGGGCTCACGCTCCGGATCGCCGCAGCAAGCACACCGCGTACGCCGCAATTGCCTCTCCGCGGCCGATAGCATCCACACCCTCATTCGTCTTCGCCTTGATATTGACTCGATCCGGTGGGATCTGCAGCAGCTCTGCCACCCGATTGCGCATGCTCTCCAGAACGGGCGAGAGGCGCGGGACTTCGGCCAAGATCGTCACATCCACGTTCTCGATCTCAAACTCGCGCTGCGCGAGCTCCGCGAGCACGGCCTCCAAGAGCTTCGCGCTGGAGATCCCAGCGTAGCGTGGATCCGTGTCCGGAAAATGTCGCCCCAGGTCGCCAAGTCCCGCTGCGCCCAAAAGCGCATCGCAGAGGCTGTGAAGGACAACATCGGCGTCCGAATGTCCCGCTAATCCCTTGGGGAAGGGGATCTCGATCCCCCCCAGCACGAGCCGCCGCCCTTCGACCAGGCGATGGAGATCGTATCCGAATCCGATGCGCTCGCTCATCTTCTCTCCTCCGCGCGCACGAGCGCTTCGGCCAGAAGCAAATCTTCGGGCCACGTGATCTTCATATTGCGGACTGATCCCTCCACGATGACGACCGGCCATCCACAGCGCTCGACGAGCGCCGCCTCATCGGTCGCCGTGACCCCTTCGCGCAGGGCGCGTTCATACGCCTCGAAGAGGATCGAAGCGCGGAACGCCTGCGGGGTTTGCGCCAAATAGAGGCGACGACGATCCAACGTGCCGATGACGCGCTCATCTTCGACCTCTTTGACCGTCTCCGCGATGGGGAGGGCCAGCAGTGCTGCGCCCACGGCGCGCGCCCGCTCGATGACGCGCGCGATCTGCTCGGGCGTGACGAAGGGGCGAACGCCGTCGTGAACGAGGAGGAGATCCACGGCCTTCGGTGAGAGCACCTGCAGGGCGCGCGCGACCGAATCCATGCGCTCTGGCCCGCCCGCGATCACAGCGGCGAGCTTCGTCACGTGCGCCGCCGCGAATATCGCTTCGGCGCGCGCTCGCAATTCCTCAGGCACGACGACGACCAGCCGATGCACCTCCGCACATGCTTCAAACGGACGCAGCGTGCGCAAGATGATCGGCTCCCCCGCCAGCGAGAGGAAGGCCTTCGGGATATCCGCGCCGATTCGCTTCCCTCGCCCGGCTGCGACGATGATGGCGACGTTGGTCTCCTTCACTCTTGCCCCGGCCTGCTCCGGCGAGCGCTCACGAGTCCTCCGCCGCCTGCGACGATCGCGAGCCCCGCGTCGAACGCGCGTCTTCGACGTAGCGTCCGAAGATCATCTTCCCCGCTGTCGTCTGCAGGACGCTCGTCACAGTCGCTTCAATGGTCTTGCCGATCATCTTCCGCGCGTTATCTACGACGACCATCGTCCCATCGTCCAGATAGGCGACGCCCTGATTCGCCTCCTTCCCCTCCTTGAGGATGAAGACGCGCATCGTCTCACCAGGCAAGACCACGGGCTTCAGCGCATTGGCCAGCTCGTTGATGTTCAAGACCTCGACGCCGCGCAACTGCGCCACCTTGTTGAGATTGAAATCGTTGGTCACGATCTTGGCATCTAACTGCTTGGCCAGCTCGATGAGTTTCTGATCCACGTCCCGTAGCTCGGGGAAGTCAACCTCGGAGAACTGCACCGTGATGCCATGCTTGGTCTGCAGCTTCTGCAAGATGTCCAATCCGCGCCGCCCGCGATTGCGCTTATGCGTATCCGGAGAATCGGCGATCTGTTGCAGCTCCCGGAGGATGAAGTTCGGAATCACGAGCATGCCTTCGAGGAACCCCGTCTCCACGATGTCCGCGATGCGCCCGTCAATGATGACGCTCGTGTCGAGGATCTTCACGTTCCGCGAACTGCGCTCGCGCAGGAGCCCGCCAAGAGCGGACAGATCGAGGAACTCCCCCTTGGCGGCGCCGACCATTAAGCCGACATAGGCCATCAGCAGCAGCAAGGCCAACGTCACATAGGCGCGCACATCTGGTGGCAACGCGCCTTGAACCGTGATAAGGAAGCCGATGAGCGTCGCGCCGATGATACCGAGGATGGATCCCATGGCCGCCCCAATGAGCGTCTTCAGCGAGGCTCGACGTACGCGCGTCTCGAAGAAGATGATCGCCACGGCCAGCGCCGCAGCCGCCAGCACCGAGAGACGCACATCGTGAGCGATGGGGCGGAGAAAGTATCCCGCGGCAATCAAGATTCCCGTGAAAACGATCCGAATGAGCAAAACGTCCCAATTCACGCGCATGATCGCTCCTTCCGATCGCCGCCGGTTGCGTGCGGCGATTTGGCAGGGATGATCGAAAATCGCGACCGCGAACGCTCGATGATCCCTCGTTCACCCACGACCTCACGCCATGATGTCGAGGACTTCGAAGATCGAGCGCACGCCGATGATCTCCATCGTCTCCGAAGCATCCACGCTCCGGCGATTATTCTCCGGCACGATGAGGCGCCGGAAGCCCATCTGCGCGGCCTCGCGCGCGCGCGCGGCGGCCGCTGAGACAGCCCGCACCTCTCCGGCCAATCCGACTTCTCCGAAGATGACCGTCTGCGGATCGAGCGCCACGTTGCGGAAGCTGGAAGCGACCGCCGCGACAATGGCCAGATCCACAGCCGGTTCATCCACAGTGATCCCACCGGCGATATTGACGAAGACATCACATCCGACCAATTGGAATCCCGCCCGCCGTTCTAACACGGCCAAAAGCAGGGCCACCCGATAAGGATCCACGCCGCGCGTCATCCGCCGTCCCGCTCCAGAGCCGCTCGATCCCACGAGCGCCTGCAGCTCGATCAAGATCGGGCGCGTCCCCTCCATACAGGCCGAGACGACCGAGCCCGAGACGCCCAGCGGACGCTCGCTCAGAAACATCGCCGAAGGGTTCGGCACGGGGATCAACCCCTGCGACGTCATCTCGAAGACGCCCACCTCATTGGTGGCCCCGTACCGATTCTTCACAGCGCGAATCACCCGATGATTCTGATGCCGCTCCCCCTCGAAATAAAGGACCGCATCCACGATGTGCTCGAGCGCCTTCGGTCCGGCGATCATCCCTTCCTTGGTCACGTGCCCGATCAGGAAGATGGGGATCTCGTGACTTTTGGCCAGCATGAGGAAACGAGCCGCGGCCTCGCGCACCTGTGCGAGGCTGCCCGGTATTGACTCGAGCGTCTCGGAGAAGATCGTCTGAATCGAGTCAATGACGACGGCCGCGGGGCGCAGTGTCTCGATGGCCTCGCTCACAGATTCCAAGCACGTCTCCGTCAAAACGTAGAGCGCTGGTGCTTCCAGCCCTAAGCGCTCTCCGCGCATCCGGATCTGCCGCTCCGATTCCTCGCCCGAGACGTAGAGCACGGTTCCGTATCGGCGAGTCAATTGATCAGCGACCTGTAGCAGCAGCGTGCTCTTGCCGATCCCCGGATCGCCGCCGACAAGCACAACGCTCCCTGGGACAATCCCTCCCCCCAAGACGCGATCGAATTCGGGAAGCCCACTGGTCCAACGGACATCCGCGCGCTGCTCAATCTCCGAGTATGGTCGGGGAATCGCACGACCCGCGCGCCGGAGACGACGCTGTTCCCCTTCGAAGGGAGGCTCTCGCTCCTCAACGAGCGAATTCCACTCTCCGCAGGCGGGACATTTCCCCAGCCACTTGGGCGATTGGTACCCACATTCTTGACAGATGTAGATGGTCTTTTGGCCCCTCGCCACGTCCCGTCCGTTGCTCCTTTCGTTCCCGAATCGGTATAATTGTGACCGCAATGCCAGTGAGTGTCAATCAAATGGGTCTCTGGCGCGCGAGCGCGACTTCTGGATCCCCCCCCTCGACGGTCTCCGCCCCCACGGACGAAGATTACATTCGCCTGGCCTTGGAATTGGCAGCTTCGGCGAAAGGAGAAGTCAGTCCGAATCCCTTGGTGGGCGCGCTCGTCGTCAAAGAGGGATGCATCGTCGGTCGCGGCGTCCATCGCTATGCCGAAGTGAAGCACGCTGAAGTCCTCGCTTTGGAAGAGGCCGGAGAGCGGGCCCAAGGAGCGACACTCTACACGAATCTGGAACCGTGCTGCCATTACGGACGAACGCCGCCTTGCACCGACGCGATCATTCGTGCTGGCATCGCGCGCGTCGTCGCCTGCATGATGGATCCGAATCCGCAGGTTTGTGGGCGCGGCTTCGAAGCCTTGCGCCGCGCGGGCATTCGCGTTGAGGTCGGCATCGCCGAAGCGGAAGCTCGGCAGTTGAATGAGAAGTTCGTCCACTACATCACTTCGGGACGCCCCTTCGTGCATTTGAAGATCGCCATGAGCCTTGACGGTCGGATCGCAACGGCGACCGGCCATTCCCGATGGATCACGGGTGACGTCTCGCGTCGAACCGTCCATCACTTACGCCACGAGTATGATGCCATCTTGGTCGGCATCGGCACGGTGCTCGCCGATGATCCGGAATTGACGGATCGGTCGGCCCGCCCGCGCCATCGGCCGCTCGTTCGCGTCGTGCTAGACTCTCGTTTGCGCATCCCCCTCACGTCGAAACTCGTGCGCACGGCGCGCCAGTGGCCCCTGTGGATCTTCACGACGGAACCTCTCAGGGAGCACGCGTCCCACTTGATCGAGTGCGGAGCCTCGGTGATCCCTGTCCCGGCTCGCGCCGGACGTGTGGACCTTTCGGCCGTCTTGGATGAACTCGGCCGCCGAGAGATCACGAGCCTCTTGGTCGAGGGAGGAGCCGAAGTCCATGCCGCCTTTCTCCAGCAAGGGCTCGCCAATAAGCTGACGGTCTTCATCGCGCCGAAGATCATTGGTGGACGGGGCGCTCTCCCAGCCATCGGGGGCGAGGATATTCCGACGCTCGATCGTGCGCTCTCGGTCCGGATCGTCGCCGTCGCATATTCGGGCGACGATGTGGAGATCACGGCGTATCCAGTCCCCTGACCGCGCTATCGGCGCGCTTGAGATCGCGATGAGGATGACCGCATGATGCGCGCGCGCAAACGTCTGGGGCAACATTTCCTGTCCGATCCCCATCTCGCCCGTCGGATCGTGGAGGCCGTTGATCTCCATCCCGAGGATGTCGTCCTGGAGATCGGTCCGGGACGCGGCGCTCTGACCCGCTTTCTGAGCGAACGCGCGGCCCGCGTCCTGGCTGTCGAGATTGACGAAGCGCTCGCTCGACAGCTCGCTGGCCGATGGCCTCCGGAGAAGGTCACCCTCATCATCGGAGACATCTTGAAGCTGGACCTCGATCAGCTCCTGGAGCGAGAAGGACTCAGCGCACCCATTCGCGTCTTCGGCAATCTCCCGTACAACATCGCTACGGCCATCCTTCAACATTTGCTTCGCTTCCGCACACGCCTGCGCGATATGACCGTCATGTTGCAGCGCGAGGTCGCCGACCGCATCCTGAGCCCTCCCGGGAGCAAGTCCTACGGCTATCTCTCCATCTTCGTCCAGTACCATTGCGAAGGCCGACGCCTCTTCACCATCTCGCCGAGCGCCTTCCGACCATCGCCTAAGGTCTTCTCGACGGTCGTCCATCTTCGCGTGCGCGAACGTCCGGCCGTGGAGGTCCCCGATGAAGAGTTCTTCTTCGACGTGGTCAGCGCGCTCTTCGCCGAACGGCGCAAGACGATTTGGAACAATCTCAAGCGCGCCGCTGCGCGCTTACGGGTGAACGATCTCGCCTCGGTCTTTCAGCGCGTCGGTCTCTCTCCCCTCCGTCGAGCGGAGACGCTCGCGTTGGAAGAATTGGCCGCTCTGACGACGGCTCTTTTTCACGCGCGCGCTCAAGAGCAGGGAGCGATTCGCTTCGTTTGACAGGCTCCGAAGGATTCGCTAGAGTGAAGGTTCGAACCCTCGGGGCGTGGCGCAGCCTGGCGAGCGCGCCTGCCTTGGGAGCAGGAGGTCGGCGGTTCAAATCCGCCCGCCCCGACCACGCTTTCGATCCCCCCGCGAGAGATTCCCCCCTCGACAGGAGCGACGACCGAATGCTATCTTTGTAGCGCGCCCCGATAGCTCAACTGGAAAGAGCAACGGCCTTCTAAGCCGTAGGTTGTGGGTTCGAGTCCCGCTCGGGGCGCCACTTGCCCTCCCACACGCTCACTCCCCAATGGAACGGTCCCTTCGAGTTTCGGATGAGGCCCTTCTTCCTCCCTCCGCACGGGCACCTTGTGAACGCCTCGGGCCTTTTGATATCATGCGGAAATGATTGATTAGGAGGCATCCCATGGGGGCCATTTTGATCGTAGATGACGAGGAGAGCATCAGAGCGCTCTTGAAGGAGCTTTTGAGAGGATTGCTGGTGGCTCCGGAAGTGAAGGAATGGGCCGATTTGGGCATCACGCGTCTCCTCACCGCCTCGGAAGGAGCGGAGGCCTTGGCCCTGATGGAGCAAGAGGAGATCGCTCTGGCGATCGTGGACATTAACCTCCCGCGTCTGGATGGCATGCAGGTGCTAGCGCGGATCAAGGAACGAAGCCCAGAGACCGAGGTCATCGTCATCACCGGATACGCCTCCTTGGAGACGGCCATCGAGGCTGTGCGGCGTGGGGCTTACGACTATATCACTAAGCCCTTCGATCATGCGCGACTCCTCAAAGTCGCCGCCCATGCCCTCGATCGCTGGCGATTGCAGAAGGAGAACAAGCGGTTGTTCCAGACGTTGGAGAAGCGCGTCGCGGAGCTCCACTTGCTTTATGAATTGACGGCCTCGCTCAATCGTGTGCTCGAGCCGCGACGCGTGTTGATGGTGGTTGCGGAGGTGCTGCCCAAGGCGATCGCTTATGATGTCCTGAGTCTGCTGCTCGTGGAAAGGCAGGCAGAGCTGACAATGATCCCCCGCCATGTCGTGAGCGAGGTGTTCTTAGAGCGCGTGAAGCAACAGGCCCTCGAGTCGGCGCGCCAGATTCTCCCGACCCTCTCGGAGGTCTCCGTTGCCCTCCATGTGCTCGAGCCGGAGGTGCCGCCCAGCCAGATCCTCGTCGCTGAAGAGCCGCGGGCCTCTCTCACAATTCCTCTCGAGGAGGGGGAGGCCATTGTTGGAGTGCTCCACCTCAGTCGCGCTCAAGCCGAAGCGTTCACTTCGGACGAAGAAGCCTTCGTCCGCATCGTCGCCCAGCAATTGCTGATCGCCTTGAACCGATTGCGCGAGACCGCCGCCGCGGAGCAAGACAAGATCAGCGCGATGCTGGAGAGCATGAGCGAGGGCGTCGTCATGGTTGACGAAGCTCGTCAGGTGCGCGTGATCAATCGAGCGGCGAAGGAGGTCTTGGGACTGACGGGCGACGCGACAACGGAGGCATTCGTGAATCGTTGCGAGGAGCTGGGGCTTTGCAATCTCCTCCAGAACGGGGGTCAGGAGAAACAGAGCGCGGAATATCGTCTGGAAACGCCGACGCCCCGCGTCCTGAAGGTCAATGTCAGCCGCGTGCGAAGCCATACGGGCGAGCTTTGGGGGACCGTCTTCACGTTTCACGACGTGACGCGGGAGAAGGAACTGGACGAAATGAGACAGGATCTGCTCTCGCAGATCTCCCACGATCTGCGCACGCCGTTGTCGCTCATCAAAAATGCGCTCGGCATCGTGCTCGCTCAGAAAGCGGGCGCTCTGACGCCCGAACAACTTCGATTCCTCTCGATCGCGAACAAAAATGCGGATAAACTGGCGCACTTGCTGGATACGATTCTGGATCTGGATCGCATCCGAAGAGGGAAGTTGGAGCTGGAGATCGAGCTGATGGATGTGGAGAGGGTGATCGACGCGGCGCTGGCGACGTTCCAACCGATCGCTGAGCAGAAGCGAATCACGCTGCAGAAGCAACTGACGGAGGGATTGCCCAAGGTATACGCGGATGCCGGACGCCTGGAACAAATCCTCAACAATCTGCTCCAGAACGCGATCAAGTTCACTGCCGAGGGCGGACGCGTGTGGATCCGCGCGATGCCATATACAGATCCGGCCGATCCTGAGACAGCTTGGGTTCGCATTGATGTACAAGACACAGGCATCGGTATTCCCGCAGAAGCGCGCGAGCGCATATTCGAGGGGTACTATCGCGCGCCGACGACGAAGGAACAGGGCTTGGGCCTAGGGCTCGCCATCACGAAGGCGCTCGTCGAAGCCCACAAGGGACGCATCTGGGTCGAGAGCACAGTGGGTGAAGGCAGTTGCTTCTCCTTCCTCTTGCCGGCCGAAAGGCGACGTCCGCGGAAGCCGGTGGTCCTAATTGTCGAGGACGAGCCCGATATGGTCGAGACGTTGAGCTTCCATTTGCAGAGCGAGGGCTTTGCGTGCGAGGTGGCGTATACGGGGATGGAGGCGTTACGCAAAGCGAACGAATTGGCCCCGGATGCTATCCTCCTGGACATCATGCTTCCGGACATCAACGGCTATCAGGTCTGCCGCCGCTTGAAGGCTGAGGAACGGACGCGCCACATTCCGATCCTCATGTTGACGGCTCGCTCTCAAGCGAGCGATCGTTTCTGGGGACTCGAAGCAGGAGCGGAGGCCTACATCGTGAAACCGTTTGAGATCGAGGAAGTCACGGCGAAGCTCCGCGAGGTGCTCAAGTTGTGATCCCGAGCGAAACCTTACGCACATGGTTGATCTGGAGCATCGTGGCGATCGCCGGGGGGATTCTCCTGGCGATCCTTGTCGTCTTGGCGAGGGAATCATGGCGACGATGGCGACAATGGCGCCTGGCGCGGATTCGGCGGCGGTTCCGCGCGATGCTCGATGAAATGGACCGCATGGAGGAGGCCGCTGTGGCCGAGCTGGCTGAACAGCTCAAGAAGACCTTCGGCTTGAGACACCTGGAATGGCTTCTGAACGAGAGCGTGGAGCTGGCCGACGTCTCCTTGCAGGCGAAGTTTCAAGCGCTTTACGAGCATTTGGGCCTTTTGGACCGCTATCTTCACGACCTTCGCCATTCGCCCCGCTGGAGCGTTCGCGCGGGTGCAGCGCGGCGCCTTGGAGAGATTGGCAGTGCGCGAGCTGTCCCAGCGCTGCTCGAAGCCATGCGCGACCCCTATGAGGACGAGGACGTCAAGCTGGCGTGCGCTCGCGCTTTGGGAATGATTCGCGATCCGCAAGCGATTCCGTCGCTGATCGAAGCCCTTCGGGAACCGGACAAATGGGTCTCGCCGCGAGTGGCCGAGGTGCTCGTGCCGTTTGGAGCGCTCGCTGAAGCACCCCTGATGGAAGCCCTTCGGGACCCGAACTCGGACAACTTGCGCACATGGGCCGCGAGTATCCTCGGAGAGATTCGCTCCCGAGCGGCCGTGCCGAATCTCATTCGCGCCTTGTGGGATCGCGCGGAATCCGTTCGCGCGGCAGCCGCCCGCGCCTTGGGCGAGATTGGGGATCACCGTGCGGTGAATGCCCTCCTGGAAGGAACGCTGCGAGATCCCTCGGCGCTCGTTCGGATGGAAGCGGCTGTCGCCTTGGGGAAGATCGGGGATGAGAAGTCGCTGGAAGCCCTGCAACTCGCCCTCGCGGATCCGGATCCAATTGTTCGCTTGCGCGCCATCGAAGCGCTGGAGATGATCGGTCCTTCAGCCAGTGAGCTCCTTGAAGGCTCATTGACCGACGATGATCCTGAGGTGCGGTATCGAACGGCCGCCGTCTTGGAACGGTTGGGATATGTTCAAACCCAGCTGGACCGCCTCAAGAGCGAGGACGCGATCGAACGCGCCATGGCGCGACGGAAGCTCACGCTCATTGGAAAGGCCGGGCTTCGGGAATCGCTTTCGGCTGGTCTGCACGATCCGGATTTTCGCGTTCGCGCGCAGGTGTGTCAGGTGCTCGCCGAGGTGGGGGAGAAATCTCCCGGAATTCTCGAAGCCTTGCAACTGACCACAAGGGACCGCGAATGGTCCGTTCGCGCGCAGGCGATCGCCGCACTTGGGAGATTGCGCGCGAAGGAAGCGTTGCCCGACCTCATCGAGCGGTTAGGGGATCAGGAAGCGATCGTGCGCGAAGCGGCTGCCGCGGCAATCGCAGAAATGGAAGCGACGGACCTGGCGGCCTTCTTGCCGCAGTTCTTGAACCTGCTTCGCGATCCGAATGCTTGGATCCGCGCCACGGCGGCCACGATCCTGCAGCGGATCCCCGATGCGCAGGTCCGAGAAGCGCTTCTGGAGGCCCTCAAGGATCCCATCGAGGATGTGCGCGCGCATGCGGCGGCCGCGCTCAGCGCCTTTTCCGAACCGCACGTCATGTCCGCTCTACTGGTGGCTTTGGAAGATCCGAGCCCTTCCGTTCGCTTGGCCGCAGTGCGCAGCCTCAAGCACTTGGAATACCGAGGCCCTCTTGATCCATTCGTGCGGCTCCTGGATACGGATAACGAAGAGCTTCGGGAGGCTGTCGCCGATACGCTCGCGCATCTGGCTCGGGATGTACAGGCGCTCATTCGTGCACTTAGCGATCTCTCCAGCGAAGCGGGACGCCGAGGGGCTGTTCACGCGCTCGCCCAACGCCAAGAGGAAGAAGCCACCGAGGCCTTGTGCGCCTTCCTCCGCGATCCTTCGGCTCGTGTGCGTGAAGCTGCGGCCCGCGCGCTCGGACGACGACCCGGAGCATGCGCCCTGAACGCCTTGCTTTCAGCGCTCAATGATCCGGCAGAATCGGTGCGGATCGCCGTCCTCGACGCTCTAGGTGAACTCGGTGCTCCGGAGGCGCTGGACCCGGTCATGAACGCCACGCGAGACCCGAGCGATCACGTCAAGCAACATGCGGCGCTCTGCTTGGGCAAATTGGGCGACGCCAATGCTCAAACGCGGCTCGCGGAATTGCTGAATGCGGCATCCCCATCCGTACAAGCCGCTGCGATCATCGGCCTGGCCTTGCTGCGCAGCAGCTCGTATATCCCGGATATACTCGCGCGGCTCCAAGACCCACAGGTCCGGGACGCGGCTCGAGTGGGGCTCGAACGCGAGTCGGAAAAAACGATCGCACGAGTTCGTGAGTTCCTCCACATCGAGGCCCTGGATGATCTTGTGCTTCCCGACTTCGAGCGCATGATCGAACACTATGTCCACATCGTCCGACACAGTCAGGACAGCGACGCCCGTTGGCATGCCGTCCAAGGACTCGGTGTGGTGAGCGATGCTCGGTATCTGGAGCTTCTCCAAGAGACATTCATCCGCGATCCCGATGCGCGCGTGCGCGCCGAAGCGCTGCGCACTTTGGCTCGAGTCGCTTCTCCCGCTGATGCGCGCGCGGCAGCATTTCGAGCCCTGCGCGATCCCGATCATCACGTCCGAATGGAAGCCGTGAGGCTTCTCGGGCAACTTCGAGATCCGAAAGCGACGGATCAGCTTCTCGAGCAACTCTCACTCGCCGAGCCGTTCTATCGGGAGGCGATCGCCCACGCGCTCGCCGCCATCTTCCAGAGGGAACCGCAGCGGCTCGTGGAATTGGCCCTCGCAACAGAGAGGAGACCCGTCCTGCTCGGCCTGCTGCACGCCCTGAGTCTGCTTGGATCCCCACACGCGCTCCCCGCGTTCCGTCGAGCGTTGCAACATCCGGATGCCGAGGTGCGCCGCGCCGCTGTATCCGCTGTCGCGAAACTGGAGGGATCGGAAGCACGAGCACTGCTCTTGGCGGCCTTGAGGGATCCAGATCCTCAACTTCGGATTCACGCGGCGCAGATCCTCGGGAGCTTGGACGTCCACGCGTATCGCGATGTCCTTCGGACGCTGGAGCAGGATCCCGTCCCTGAAGTTCGAGAAGTCGCTCATCGGATTTTGACCGGACGCCCACGATGACGCCTCCTCCTCGGAGCGAATGGCTCGTGCTCGTGCTGCTTGGCGCAGCGCTCGCCGTGTATATCGGCGTGCATTGGCCGCTCACGAAGGCGACGGGGATCGTCGTGCGGCATTTGCTGGGATGGTGAATCGGTGATCATCGCCCATTTCCGGGAGAGAAGCGACAGAGAGGTGATCGGGTGAAACGAAGCGTTTGGATCGGGGAACGTCTGAGGCTCGCGACGACCACGAGGCGGGGGTTTTTCGTCTGGCCCTCGGATGTGCTCTTTGGTCTTGCCCTCCTGCTGTGGAGCATGCTTCTCCATGTGAGGCTCACGTCCGCGAGTCCATCGCTTCATATCCCGTGGATCTTGGCGGGATTGATCTTCCTCGCGCACGAGCTGTGGATCCGGGCATTAGCTCTGGAGAGTCCGTATCGGATATTAGCGGCCGCTTTGGTGACTTCGGTGCAGATCGTCGTCTCGCAGATCGCTCTGGGAATGTTCGACCATTTGACAGGCCCGGCGCTTTTGCTGACCAATCTGGTGATCGCGGCCGCATTCCTGATGGGCTATGGGTTCTGGGCGCGAAAACGCATCGCGCAAGCACCGGCTTCTCCTCGCGCGCGGCCCTCTTTTGTGGGCGGCCTGCTCGGTGCGCTCGTGGCCGTCACCTACGGCTTCATCCTCTATCTCGAGCGAATGGTGCCGCCGCACGATGTGGACTCGCTCAACTACCATCTGCTCGATGTCCTCACGTACGCGCACAACCGAAATCTCGATCCCTTCCCCTTCGCGTGGATTCAGCCATATTTCCCGAAAGCTGGAGAGCTGCTCACCCTCTGGATTTATCTGCTCGGGGGCGGGAACAAAGCAGCGTTCGTCCACATGAACACCGTTCAGATCCCCTTTGCCTTCATGGGCGGATGGGCCGTATGGAGTCTGGCTCATGCGTTCGGGCTCCGGCATGTGGCCGTGCTCGCGCTGTCGCTCTACGTGCTCACGCCCCTTGTGCTCCTTCAATCGCTCACGACGATGGTGGATATCATTGCGGCGGCATTCTTCCTGACGGCGCTCGTCTTTCTCGTTCTCCATCTCCAGAATCGGCGGTCGTTGGAGCTACATCTGTTCGCGCTGGCCTTCGGGCTTCTCCTGGGCACCAAGTTCACGTTCCTCTACCTCTCGCTCCCTTTGATCGTCGTCTTCCTCTTCGGCGCGGATCGAGGAGAGTTCCCGCTCGGCGAGCACTTGCGCCTCGTGTGGTCACGGGTGGGGACGCTGCTGCTTTGTGTGCTCCTGGGCGGAGGATTTTGGATGGTTCGGAACGCGCTCGTCTTCGGAAATCCCGTCTATCCCGTGCGCTTGGAGATTGCAGGGACGACGCTCTTCGATGGCCCGATCTCGATGACGCGACATTCGGAGTTGCACGAGCGGCGATTCGTCTCTCAGCGTTGGCAATGGCTCTTCTACCCGTTTCGCGAAGCCTACGTGGATGACCCCCGGTTCCACACGGCGCCGGAGGTCCCAATCCACTACGGATGGTCGAATGGCTTCGGCCCGCAATTCGCCATGGGAGGGATCGCGACCCTCCTGATGCTCGTTCGAGCGCGACGGCGGCGCGACCGATTGCTCTTCTGGACGCTCATGACGCTTCCGCTTAGTATCGCCCTTTGGTGGATCTTGAATCCATACCGCGAACCGCGGTATATTCTGGCGATTTGTGGGATAGCGATCTTCGCGCTCCTGGTGTTGCGGAGCGAGTTGACCCGATTCGGCCGCGCGTTCCTCACTGGCGCCCTGGTCATCGCTGCGTTCTTCTCCGTCCTGGCGACTACTGGTCATTTGGTCGAGCGCGATGCAGGAAGTTGCGGTCATTCGTTAGTGCACCTCCTTCGAAGTGGCCGATTTGGCCCCGATGCCATCGCGAACTACCCGCTTGTCAAAGAGTATGGTCCCGCGATAGACGGACTCGTCTGGATCGCCGATCACATCCGGAATCGGACGATCGCCTACACGGTCCCGGATTTCGCTGCGCTTCTGTACGGATGGGAATCCACGAACCGGCCCGTTCACATCCCGACATGGGAATTCGTGAAGCTCGCGCATCTGCCGCGCGCGACGACATACGCGGAGTGGCGCCGGCTCCTTGCCGAACAACGCGTGGACTACATCTTCTTCTACAATCCGCCGACGTACGACGCGCCTTATCCGGTCGCTGAGTGGATTCGCGCGCATCCGGAGGACTTCGAGGTCGTGAAGTCTTGGGGACCGACGGTCGCGCTCTTGCGCCCGCGATTTTCTTCACTCGAGCGGGCGAACGTCTCCGACACCTCGTCCGGCTGGCCGGTTGGACGATCGGTCCGAGAATTGCCCGAACTCAATGACCCGCTGGCGTGGCAGATCTATCTGGAGGTTCGTGGATGTGAGGTCACGCGCGCAGCGGCCGACGGCGGCGTTCGCCTGAGCTGGCGCTTCACTACGCGCGAGAACGACTATGGCGAGATCCTGGCTGGAGTCGAACTGACCGAGTGGTCGGCGGCGCGATGGTTGGAATTCCAACTCTTCTGGTCAGGCGCCCCGGATCTCCTCTTCGTGTACGTGAAGAATCTCGATCCCCGACAGTACGCGCGATTTCGTCTCCCTCTGCGGACACTCGCGCCCGGATGGAATCGCGTGCGGATTGATCTGACTCGGCCCGAGTGGAAGACCAACGGATTCACCCTCGGGGATGTGCGGACTCTTCACCTGGTCGTGGATGACGATCCGGATGAGCGCATCGGGACAGGCGAGATCATCGTGAGAGATTTTCGGTTGGCGAGGGAGGGTTCATGAAGGCGGCCGTACTCGTCCTCATGCTGCTGTGTCACGTTCGAAGCGATGACGAAAGGCCTCTGACTCCATTGCCTCAGGTATCGCTGGAATCCGTCCGAGCGTTGATCGAGCGGGGAGAATTGGAAGAGGCCGCCCGACAGCTCCAGGAAATCCGCGCGACGCATCCGCGCGATCCAGAGAGCGCGCGCTTACTCGGTGAAGTGCGTCGCCGACAGGGACGATGGGACGAGGCGCTCGCGCAATATCAGGCTGTGTTGGCTCTCATCCCACGGGATGTCGAGGCGATGTTTTGGATCGCGACGCTCTATCGGTGGAAGGGCGCCATGGAGGAATCGCTCGCTGCGTATGGGCGCGTTCTGGCAGAGGTGCCACAGCATGTGGACGCGCTCCTTGGACGCGCGCGCGTTTTTCTGCAAATGGGCCGACTGGCCGAAGCCGAGGCCGATGTGCGCGCGGCGCTCGCTGCTGCTCCACGGAGCGAGGAAGCGGCCGAACTCTGGCTGCAGATGCTCCTGCGCGCCCGACGATTTCAAG
This sequence comes from Blastocatellia bacterium, assembly GCA_025055075.1. NCBI lineage: Bacteria > Pseudomonadati > Acidobacteriota > Blastocatellia > Blastocatellia bacterium. The sequence goes on along the minus strand of JANWYV010000023.1, from coordinate 20,690 downwards.
AGGCCGAAGCATGGATTCGGGCGCATTCGGATCTGCCCGGACGAGATCGCTGGCTTGGCGATCTCTATGCTGCCCAGGGGCGAATGTCCGAAGCCATCGGCGCCTATGCGCGCGCACTCGCGGCCATGCCTCACGATCACGCCGTGCTTCGCGCTTTGGCTGAAGCGTATCGCAAGTCGGGGAAACTGGAGCGCGCCGTGGAGCTCTATCGGCAGCTCGCGCGCCTGTATCCGCACGACGCCGACAGTTACTTCTGGATCGGAACGATCGCGCGATGGCGCGGGGACGTGCGCGCTGCGGAAGAAGCATTCCGAGAAGCCCTCCGTCGAGAACCGCGACATCTGGATGCCGTGATCGGACTGGTGCGCCTCGCCCTCGCACAGGAAGATCTCCGATTGGCTGAACGGCAGTTGGAGCAAGCGCGCGCACTCGATCCGAACCATCCTGAAGTCATCGTGCTCTGGGGTCAGCTCTTGGAGCGGCAGGGCCGGCGGCGAGAAGCCCTGCGAGAATATCAACGAGCACTCCATCGCGATCCGCAAGACGAGGCGGCTTCGGCCGGATATTGGCGGCTTTGGCCCATCGTCCGCCCAACCTTCGAAGCGACCTATGAGCAGCATGAGACGGAGGTCTTGGAAGGACGCGCTGACCGCGTCTTCGATATTCCGGTGACGCGCATTCGGTATCGCCTCCAACGGGCTACGGCTCGCGGGCGTTACCCCGTGGGCGAGACTTGGGCGCTGCAAGGCATTCTGCGCGCCAGCCGCGACCAGGTCACGAACCGTTCCGGTGGCTTCACGATCTATGACTTCACCATCCTCACGCCTACCTTCGGGGTAGAGGGCGCACCCGCTCCCCGCTGGTCGTTCACCGGAGAGATCGGCGCTGCCTTCTTTCAAAGCAACGCGGCAGGCTCCATACCGGAGGAGACGTTCCTCCATTCCGAAGCCCATCTCGAATATCGTGGGCCGAGCGATCACCTGGGGTTTGGTTTCCGACGAGGTCCCTTCTTAGGACGGAGCTTCGCCGCAGATGTCCGATTCGGGATCTTCGTCGAGAATCGCTTTCAGGCGCTCTACGATCGGCGCCTCTCCTCCACCCTCTGGGCACACGCCGACTACGCCTTCGCCCGCTATTCCGATGGAAATCGAACGCACGCGGCCGGAGCCACGTTGCGCTATGCGGACGCCCGAAAGGAGGGAATCATCGGGTACCGCCTGACGCCACTACAGGCCCGCTTTCTGACGCCAGAGAACACGCTCGACTTCCTTCGAGTCCATGAGGCTATCTTCGCCGGATGGTGGGCGCCGCATGCGGAGATCATGCTCCGCGCTGAGGCCGCGCGGGCGTGGTATCAGGACCGGAATTGGGGATGGCGGGCGCGCGCGATGGTGGGATATCGGCCCCATATCCTCCGCGTCGTCGAATTCGGGGCATCGTATTTTCGGGACTGGTACGCACGCGATGCGCTCCGATACAACACGCTGACGATCCGCAACGTCATGCCGTATCTGGCGCTCAGGAGCGAAGCGCGTCCGCGTTGGTCCTACGAACTCCGCTATGGATATGCGCGGCTCTCCGATGAAGCCACAGCCCGCTACTGGGCGCACGATGCCCTCGGTCGGTTCGCCTTCTGGATCGGCACTCGCCTGCGCCTAGGAGGAGAAGGGCGCTACTGGCGCGACACGCTCACGCAGCGGACTTGGCATGCCTCCATCTTCCTACAGTGGGTCTTCTGATGAGAGAGACGGTGCGACTGCTGGTGCTCTCGCTTCGTCCTCGTCATTGGACGAAGAATCTGATCTTGCTGGCACCGCTCGTCTTCTCACGACATCTGTTTGAGGAGGATCGCGCGCTCCGCGCCGCAGCGGCTTTCGGGATCTTCTGCCTGCTCTCTGGAAGCATTTACGTGCTCAACGATCTTCGCGACATCGAGCGGGATCGCCGTCATCCGATAAAGGCGCGACGACCGCTGGCCTCTGGTGCGCTCTCACCGCGCCTGGCAGCGCGCTTCGGCGTGCTCTTGCTCGGTGGAGCGCTGGCGCTTTCATTCTGGCTCAATGTCGGCTTCGGACTCACGGCCCTCGCTTACGCCGTGCTGCAAGTCTCTTACTCGCTCTGGATGAAAGCGATCGTCATTCTCGATGTGTTCGCCATCGCCATGGGTTTCGTCCTACGCGCCGTCGCCGGCGGAGAAGCCGTTGCCGTCCCCCTGTCGCCGTGGTTCTTCATCTGCACGATGCTGCTGGCGCTTTTTTTAGGGTTGAGCAAGCGTCGGCACGAATTGCTCCTACTGGAGCGATCGGCCGCCGAACACCGAGCGAGCTTGGCCATGTACAGCCCGCTCCTTTTGGATCAGATGATCGCACTGGTGACGGCAGCGACGATCGTCACCTATGCGCTCTATACGCTCTCGGCCGAGACGATCGCGCGACTTCATACCGACGCGTTGAAGTACACCGTCCCCGTCGTTTTGTACGGGATCTTCCGCTACCTCTATCTCGTCTACCAGAAGGGGGAAGGAGGAAGCCCGGAGATGCTTTTGATCTCGGATCGTCCATTGTTCGCGACCATCCTGCTGTACGGCGCGATGGTCGTGTGGATCCTCTACCGATAGGAGGCCTTCGGAGGACGGCGTATGCTCGTCCGAATCCTTATCCTCGCGCAACTCTTCATCATCGGCTACACGCTGCTTTACAACACGGTGAACCTTCTCCTCATGGTCCTCGCCTTCTGGCGCATTCGGTTCTTCCTTCGAGAGCGTTCGGTACTTGATCCGGAATTCGCGTACGCTTCACCGTATACCCCTTTGATCTCGCTCATCGTGCCCGCCCACAATGAGGAACGGACGATCGTCGAATCCGTGCGCGCGCTGCTGCGCTTGCGCTATCCGCGCCTGGAGGTCATCGTCGTCAACGACGGCTCGACCGATCGCACGCGCGAGGTGCTGCAAGAGGCGTTCGCCTTGGTGCGGCGTGATCTCCCCCACCATGCGCCACTGAAGACGGCTCCCATTAAGGGACTCTACGAAGCCAGGAGTGAGAAACCCGCTCACGTTCAGCGGCTCATCCTCGTGGATAAGGAGAAGGGCGGCAAAGCCGATGCGCTCAATGCTGGGATCAACGTGGCACTGGCTCCCTACATTTGTACGGTGGATGCTGACTCGCTCATTGACGAGAAGGCGCTCCTTCAGCTTATCGCCGCCGTACAAAAAGATCCCGGGCAGATCGTCGCCATCGGCGGACAGGTCAGCGTCGCCAATGGGCGCGTTGTCGAACCGGGTCGCGTGCGCTCGACGCAGTTGCCGAAACGTGCTCTCGTGCTCCTTCAATTCGTCGAATACCTCCGATCATTCACGATGGGGCGAACGGCGTTGGCGATGCTCCGGGCCTTGCTCATCCTCTCGGGCGTCTTCGCCCTCTATCGCCGGGATGTGCTCATCCGCATCGGGGGCTTTCTCACCGAAAATATGCGCACCCGCCTTGGACGCGAATACGCGCGCGACGCGCCACAGACGGTGACCGAAGACCTGGAGATCATCCTGCGGCTCTACCGCTACATGTACGACAAAAAGATCGAGGGGCGCGTGGACTTCCTCCCTTATCCGATCGCATGGACCGAGGTGCCCGAGGTGCTCGCCGACCTGCGGAAGCAACGAAAGCGATGGTATCGCGGGCTCGTGGAAAACCTCCTCGTCTTCTATCGCGATATGCTCTTCAACCGGCGCTACGGTCGGATTGGACTTCTGGCCATGCCCTATCAGGTGTTGTTCGAAGTCTTCGGCCCCGTGATTGAATTAAGCGGCTATCTCATCCTCCTCATTTGCATCCCCCTGGGCTTATTGAGCGTCGAGTATGCTGTGCTCTTCTTCCTCTCGGCTGTCCTCTACGGCATCTTCGTCTCGACCTCCGCGATTCTCTTCGGAATTTGGTCCGAGGCCGTCTATCGCTCGGTTGGGTATCACTCGCTCTTCACCTACAGTCCCAAGGAGACGTTGAAGCTCTTGCTCTTCACCGTCCTCTCGCATTTGGGGTATCGCCAACTGATCATTCTCTGGCAGGTGGGGACGCTGGTGGACATGGTGCTCGGTCGCGCCCCCACGTGGGAGAAGATTCGTCGGCGAGGCTTCTCTTCGGCAGCGCCCGAGCAGTCCCTTCCCGAGCAAGGAGTCATCGTGCCCGGTTCTTCTGCGAAGGGCTGAAGGCGCGTAGCCCGAGGAACCCATGGCGTTAAGAAGGGGTCCGGAGCGAATCTGTAAGCCGAATTCTGTCTCCCACCTCTCCAGGAAGAGAGTCGGGAGGGCGGTCATTCCTCTGGGCTGACGGTCACCCGCCAGCTCAAGCGACCTACCCGAAGGCGCCATCGCACGGCGTCCGTGCGATCGTCGGGCGGGCCACCCTCGAGCGCCTTCCTATTTGGTCTTGCACCGCGGGGAGTTTGCCTAGCCGGACGTGTCACCACGCCCGCTGGTGGGCTCTTACCCCACCGTTTCACCCTTTGCCTGATCCTCCACTCTAGAGAGTGAAGGCCATCGGCCGGTCTGCTCTCTGTTGCACTTGTCGTCAAGCCGCCCTCACGGACGGCTTGCCTGGGTGTTACCCAGCCCGCTGCCCTGTGGTGTTCGGACTTTCCTCCGAAGGATCAGCTCCGCCAATCCTTCGGCGACCGCCCGATTCGCCCCAGACCCGAGAGAATTATAGCCCTCGGCTTGCGAAAAAGGGAATCTCTTGCAGGCGGCGCCACATGAAGAAAAATTAATCAGTCGGACCATACCACTCGTCCCCTGGTCGGTGTATAATTCCTCGCGAGTGAGAAAGGAGCGCGCGCTATGAACATCAGGCATTGGAAAAAGACGGTCCTCGCAGTGATCGCCCTTGGGCTCCTCGTGGGCTCTTCGGCGTGGAGTCAGTCGTCTCAAAAAGCGACGAAACCCCTCAGTCCGAACGAGGACCCACGCCTCATCGGCAAGCGCGACATCAACAAGCGGCAATGGAACTTCTACAGCATCGAGCGCGAAGTCCAATTGGGGCGACAACTGGCGGCCGAGATCGACCGATACATGCAAATCCTCGATGACCCGATCATCAGCGAATATGTCAATCGCGTCGGTCAAAACCTCGTCCTCCACTCCGATGCGAAGGTCCCATTCACGATCAAGGTCATCGTCTCGGATGAAGTGAATGCGTTCGCGCTCCCGGGAGGCTTCTTCTACGTGAACACGGGATTGATCGCGGCTGCCGATAATGAATCGGAATTGGCGGGGGTGATGGCTCACGAGATCGCGCATGTCGCGGCGCGACACGCATTGGAGAACTTCACCAAGACGCAGTTGCTGAGTTTCCTGCAGATCCCGCTCATCATCTTCACAGGAGGGGGATATTACGGCCTCGGTCAACTCATCATGATGGGCTCGGATCTGGGCATCTACGCGGCCTTCTTCAAGTTCAGTCGGGGGGCGGAGAAAGAAGCCGACATTCTTGCTGCTCAATATCTCTGGGCAGCGGGATATGATCCGAATGGGCTGCTGACCTTCTTCGAGAAGATCAACGCGATGCAGAAGACGCGCCCGGGGGGCATCTCGAAGCTCTTCATGTCGCATCCGCCGACGCCCGATCGCATCGCGGTCGTGAAGGATCTGATCGCCCGGTTCCCCGAGCGAGAGGAATACATCATCACCACGTCCGAATTCAACAAGATCAAAGACAGGCTCATTCGGCTGCAGGGGCTGCATCGGCGCTTGGATGAGAAGCGAGCGCCGGGAAGCACGCCTGAAGAGCGTGGCCGACCAACGCTGAAGCGCCGTCCGCAAGGTCAAGATCAACCTCAAGAGGGCACACAGGGAGAGGAGAAGACTGGGGCTGAGTCTGCGGAGAAGTCCCCGGCTCCACAGGAGAGGCCCACCTTGAGGCGGCGGAATCCGTGATCCCTGGCGGCGGAAATCGGGCCTCCCGGTACGAGTCCGGCGAACAAAGCTGATCAAACGCGCGCCTCTTCACCCCGATGAGGTGACCGTGCGAGGCGCCCGAGTAACCCCCACGCCGCGAGGGCGCCTCCCCCACTGACCAGCAAAAGGGGGATCACCACTCCTACTCCCCTCAGAACGATGACTGAGATCGCCCAGAGAAATCCCGCTAAGCGAAGATCGGACTCGACTCGGAGGGGAACGAAAGGCCGATCTTCCTCAAGCCCCACGTGACCCGGCATACACGCCGCGATCACTTCTCTTCCGACGCGCACAATGGCGGCCGTCTCTCCTCGGCTCGCCCATAGGGCGAGATGCTCAATCCCTTGAACCACAAGCCCGATCCCTATCTGGATCAGCGCTCCCAAGAGGCCACCAAGTGCCAGGAGCAGGAGGAGATACCCCATGGCGCGTTTCCCTTCACGCGCGAAGAGCAGATAAAGCCGATAGAGCGTTTGCGAGAACGTCCCGCCGTTGGTCACGGCTAAAGTTGGCCCGTAGATCAGAGCCGCGAGGAGAGCTAATCCCGCCGACACGATCCCTAGCGCGAGCAGGAACTGCGGGATGAAAAGGAGCGCCCAGAGCAAGCGCCCGCTCGTCCCCATTCGCGCGAGCGCTCCGAGAGCTAACAGGAGCACAATCCCGAACCCGATGATCCCGGCGAACAGCGTCGCCGGACCAACGATAGCCGGCAGTCGTTGAAGAATTCCCGAAGCTGGGGCCCATGTGAGCCGAAGACGAGGCCCTCCCTCAATGATCAATGAAGCAGCGAGGGTCGCTGAGCTCAGAGCAAACATCGCGATGAATGCTCCCCATCCGACGATGCGCCACGTCGCCGCCAACTTCGGAGACTCCACCGCGACGGATCCAAGGAGCTGAAAAACGACTAAGAGCATCCAGCCAATCATCGTGCTCGTCCCGTACCACAGAATCCGCCGATGGTCCAAAAGAAATCGTAGTGCGGCCATGGCATCGGCCAGCGTCAGCGTGGGAACTGTCTCCGCCTCGATGACCGAACCGGCGCTCTCAACTCCTGCTCCTCCCTCGCCTGACGGCGTCTCTTCGGACGGAGCCGAAATCCTTCCTTCTCCAAGAGGCCCAACAGATTCTTCAAGGGCCCGCTCCGCCCCTTCCCCTTCACCGTGCGATGACTCTGTGGCGAAGACTCCCTCCTCGGCTGCCGAGGAAGATTCGACCGACGGAATAATCGTTTGCGAAGCCAACAACCGATCAAGTGTGGAGGCGTTGCAACTCGGACAAAAGAGGACCTTCTCAGGCAATGGAATGCCACATTCCGAACAGAATCGCGCCATACTCACGAGATGGCGGCCGCGATGATGATCGCAATCCCGATGATGATCCCAGCGACGACGATCCCGACCGCGATGTTCTTATCCTCCACCAACTCCTTCCCCAAGGAGAAGGGAGTGATGAGGTCGAAGATCAAATATCCGATGACCGAGAGAGCGATTCCCAAAAGCCCATACGTCGCCGTCGCGACCAGATCCCAGAGGCTCAGTTTCTCTGCGATCCTCGAAGCTTGAACGGCCAATCCCACGAGCACCACGTGCGTTCCAATGCCCATATCTCGCGCTCCTTCCCCGCATCAGCGGAGACGGCCTCTGATGCCTGAGTCCTACTTCGCTCATCGTGAAAGACACCCACAGAGGACCACCATGAGTCCCCCTCCCCCGCGTGCGGCGAGGATCGCCCGCGCTGTACCAATGTCCCGCGCAGTCAGCGCGACGCTTCCTCTTTGAGGAGAGCCAGGAAACGAGCGGTTTATCCTCGGGTGATGCTGATCTCCTCTTCCTTGCCGCGCGTGAAGAACCAGATCAGGATGCACACCATAGCGATGATGACCAACGTGATCCACACCCACTGGCTCACGTGTCCTTCGTCGGTCGGATTCGGCGCCGCCTTCCACTTGAAGAAGTACACCATGGAGAGGATGAGACACACCGCCGTGACGATCCACAAGGCCGCATCTATAATCGCTTTCTTCCTCATAAGCCCCCCTCCTTGCGCCTCTTTCCCAAAATCGGAGAGAGCGCAGCGCTGAGCCTCTGCCTCTCACGCTCTCTCCCACGATCGCCTCGAGCGCATCTCAAATGCTCACCTCACAAGCCCCTCGCCGAGAAAGGCGAGATTCAGGCGTTCAAGAGGACGTTATCACTCAATCGCACCTTCCCGACGACCGCCGCCACCATCACCAGGGCCGGACGGTCTTCCAGAAGTGGGATCGGTTCCAGTGTCTCCCCGTCTACGATGGAGAGGTACTCGATGCGGATCGCCGGATGCGCCTCGATCATCTCGCGCATCACCTTGAGGATATTCGCCGTATGACGTTCCCCCGCAGCCACCAGGACTTGCGCTTTCTCCAACGCTTGTGGGATCACGCGCGCCGCTTGACGCTCGCGTTCGGTGAGCCACTCGTTCTCAGGCGCGATCGCCAATCCATCGGCATCCCGCACGATCGGACACGTGACGACCTCCACATCCACGTGAAGATCTCGGACCATCCGACGCGCGATCACAACCTGCTGCGCATCCTTCCAGCCGAAGATCACGAAGTGCGGATGAATGACGTTGAAGAGGACCATCAGATACGTCGTCAGTCGGACGAAATGTTCCGGATGAGTTGCTCCATAGAGCCGCTCGCTCAACCCGCGGACGACGACCTCCGTGCATGCCCCCTCGGCAAATAGCTCTTCCTTGGTCGGGGCGAAGACGTAATGCACGCCCAAAGGCGAGAGGACCTCGACCTCGTCGGAGAGATACCGCGCCGGTTTCTCCCGTCCTCCCCGGCGCTCCCCCTCAGGCCTCTCCCCCACGAGCGGCGGAGGCGAAATGGCGACAACGAGGATCTCGGCCAGCTCATGCGCGCGGCGGATGAGGCTCAGATGTCCCTCATGCAGATGCCCGGCCGTCGGAATCAAGCCGATCGTTCGCCCCTCGGCCCGATACTTCCGGGCGACCGCCTGCATGCGCGCTGCGCTCTTGATCACCTCCATAGTTGAGCCTCCCGCCTGGCGTATTATAGGTGAAATCCTCGACGAATCAAAACACCGGCTTCGCCGACGCTCTCGAGCGCGCCCGGGGGAGCCGACGACTCCTTTACTGAATGGGCGAATATGCTATGATGATAATGGCCGCTTGATTTCGCTCCACAGGGGAGCGTGAAGCGGCCCTACCGGATGGGGAGAGCGAATCATACGCGAGGAGGTGAGCTATGCCGGTCTACGAGTACCGTTGCACGCAATGCAATCGAAAGTTCACCGTGACGATGAGCATTGCCGAATACGAGAAGAAGAAGGTCAAATGCCCCAAATGTGGGAGCCGGAAGGTCGAACAACAACCCGTGGCTTTCTACGCCGTGACTTCGAAGAAGAGTTAAACGCGTGAGCGGAACGGGACGAATCGCCTCCTTTTTGGAAGCAGGGGCGGTGCGAATGAGCTGGTGATGAAGCGCGAATGATTATTTGTCCGAAATGCGGAACGGAGTCGCCGGAGACGGCGCGCTTTTGCCGTCGATGTGGAGCGCGCTTGATGGAGTCCCCATGGGAGGAGACTCCGACGCAGATCTTAGAGACTCCGCCGACAGCATCTCTGGAACCACGGCCGACCGGCCCGGCCTATGTTCCCCCGGCGATCTCCCCGCGCCCGCCTGCTCCGATGGACGTTCGCGTGGACGTCGGCCGATGGCTCTCCGAAGGATGGAAACTCTTCGCCCGCCAATGGCCGACGTTCGCGCTCGCCACGTTAGTGGCTGGTTTCCTCTCGATGGTGACGCTCACCATCACAACTGGGCCCTTCTTGCTCGGTCTCTATTTCATGGCCTTCCAGGTCATGCGGGGAGAGAGGATTCAGCTGGGAGATCTCTTCAAGGGATTCGAGCAATTCGGGCTCGCCTTCCTGGCTTGGATCATCGAAGTCTTCATCCACCTCTCGCTTGGTGGGCTCACCGAACGCGCCCCGCTCATGGGATTGATTTCGCTCGCCTTCTCTCCACTGGCATTTGCGCTGTTCGCCTTTGTCTATCCGTTGATCCTCGATCGGAAGCTGGACATCGCTGCGGCGTTGAACGAAGCATGGCGCATCGTCATCTCGCGCCAATGGGTGATGTTCTGGGTCCTCGGCATCGTCTTCCTGTTGATCCTGACGGCGGGCCTTCTCGGATGCGGGATCGGCGTGTTCGTCACGCTCCCGTGGATCATTTGCGCAGCGGCCGTCGCCTACCGAGATATTTTCGGCGTGCGATCGTGGCCACCGGACCTCTTCCCCCCTCCCCCCGAACGATGGGAATCCAGTTGAAGCGCGGACTCATATGCGCTCACGTTTCGGATGAATGATCGAACGCTAGTAGCCCCGTCTCCTCCTCCGAAGGCGGGGAGGACGCTGCGAAATATTCCACAATCCGCTGGGCAAGCCGCTCGCCGACGAATGGCCGCAGCTCTTCGACCGTCGCGCGTCGGATGCGCGCGACGCTCCCGAAATTCCGCAATAGTCGGTCCTTTCGCCGCTCGCCGATGCCGGGAATCGCGAGCAACTCCGAAGCGAAATCCCGTCGTTGCCGACGTCGTCGGTGGAATGTCACCGCGAAACGATGCGCCTCGTCGCGGATCATCTGAATCAGATGCAGCGCTGGCGAATGACGATCGAGGACGAGTGGCTCCGCCCGCCCCTGGACATACAGAACCTCCTCCCGTTTGGCGAGAGCGGCGACCGGAAGCGTCGCGAGGTTCAGCTCCTCGAGCGCTTCCGCGGCAGCCCGCAGTTGTCCCTTCCCTCCATCAATGAGCACGAGATCAGGGAGCGGACGCGCCTCGCGCAGCACGCGGGCGTAACGCCGATGGACGACTTCGCGAAGGGCTCCGTAATCGTCTCCTTCCCGAGCCGTTTTCACAAGATAATGGCGATACTCGCTTTTGCGCATTGCTCCGGCCTCGCACACGACGAGGGAGGCGACCATCTCCGTCCCCTGCAAATGCGAGACGTCGAACGCTTCAATCCGCTGGGGCGGTTGCGGCAATCCCAGGGCGCGCCCTAATTCCTCCAGGACCTGAGACATCTCTGGGCGCAGCACGCGAAAGCGCTCCTCGAACGCGAGCTTGGCGTTTTGCGTGGCGAGTGCGACCAGCTCTCGCTTCACGCCGCGCTTGGGCTCCTGCACGCGCACGCGCCGCCCTTTTCTCGCGCTCAGCCATCGCTCGATCAATCGCCGATCCTCGATGGCGCACGGGAGGACGATCTCCGATGGCACGTAATCCCCCGCCTCGTAATACTGCACGAGCACCTGTGCGAGGAAGCGCCCCAGATCCCCCGGCGGCAGTTCCTCCCAATAGAAATCGCGCTTGCCGACGATCTTCCCTTCGCGCATGGTGAAGAGATAGAGCGCTAGCCGTCGCCCATCCGTGTGGAGGCCGAAGATGTCCGCATCCACTTCCGTCGGGAGCGCCATCTTCTGCTCCTCCCCGAGGCGCTCGACGACGCGCAGCAGATCCCGATATCGCGCAGCGGCCTCGAAGCGCAATTCTTCGGCCGCCCGCTCCATGCGCTCGCGTAAGCTCCGAGCCAGATCGCGATTCTTCCCTTCCAGAAACAGGCGCACGTCGCGCACCGCTTCCCAATATTGATCGCGGCCGAAGAGCCCTTCCACACACGGCCCTAAACACCGCTTGATCTGATACTGCAAGCAAGGCCGTCCCTTTCGCTGATAGGTGTGAAACACTTCGTCCGAGCACGGACGCAAGCGGAACTCCCGCTGGATGAGATCGAGCACTTGGTCCGCGAGCGATGCCGGCAGATATGGACCGAAATACAGCGCGCCGTCGCGCTCGATCTTGCGCACCTTCACGACGCGCGGGAATGGCTCGTTGATCGTCAGCTTCAGATGCGGATAGTGCTTGTCGTCCTTGAGGAGGGCATTGAAGCGCGGTTGATATCGCTTGATGAGATGTCCCTCCAGGATGAGCGCTTCGATCTCCGTGTCGGTGACGATGTATTCGAGATCGGTGATGTGGGCGACCAATTCCGACGTCTTCGCGTCGTGCCAACGCGAGGAATGGAAATACTGCCGCACGCGATGGCGCAAGTTCTTCGCCTTCCCGATGTAAATGACTTCCCCGGCGTGATCGCGAAAGAGATAGCACCCGGGGGCTTCAGGAAGCCGTCGGATTTTCTCCGCGAGCGTCATCGCCCGAACTCCTCGAGCGCCTTCTCCGTCATATAATAGAGCGCGACGCCGAGGAAGACAATGAGCGAAGCCGCGCGCCGATTCTCGCGATTGATCTCCGGGATCAGATCCGAAGCCGCGACATAGAGCGTCACTCCCGCCGAGAGCGGCAAGGCATAGGGGACCGTTCCTCGCACGGCGCCCACCGAGATCAGCCCCAGGAGCGTCGCCACGGCGACACCCACACTAGCCCATCGGGCGGCACGCCGCGACCGACCCGATGCGAGGACGACCGAGGCGACCGTGAACCCCTCCGGCAGCTTGTGGAGAAAGATAGCGATGAAGATGAGGATGCCCAGTCGATGCTCCACATGAAACCCGGCGGCAATGGCGGCGCCATCGAAGAACGCATGCAAGGCCACACCGCCGATTGCCGCCCAAACGACATGCCGTTCCGCGAGCGCCTCGGCATGCGTCTCCTCCCCGAAATGAAAATGCGGGGCTACTGTATGCTCGAACAACTGAATGAGCAGATACCCAGCGAGCACGAGGATCAGCGGCCCTGACAAGCGCCCGCGCCAAACCTCCAGATCAAGACTTGTCGGAATGACCTTCAGGAAGACCGCGGCCAGGAGGAATCCGGCTCCCAACGCGAGGAGAGATGAGAGGAGGGATCGGCGGATGGCTATTCCCGGCCACGTCACCCACCATCCCCCCACAATCGTGGCCAACGCGGCCAATCCTCCGAAAATCGCAGCCTCCATCCGTCCCCCCAACGCTCATTTTCGCACGACAGATCGGAGGAGTATATCACCCGGCCTCAGCGACCTCCAATGAGGCGCCGACAGGGGTTTTCAAACTTTTTCGACCGAAGCGCCATCCTAAAAATGTGGAAACGGTCGCGCCGCGAAAAATGCGCCGACCGATCCATCCGCCGTCGACAGGGACGACGGCGAGAATCGTCAGAAGGAGGAAAAGGCGATGCGACGAAGCGTGATCCTCGGATTGGCGCTCTCGCTTCTCGTGGGGGGAGGGGGGACGATCTGGGCTCAACGCCCGGCCGAGCTTCTGCGCTTGAGAGAATACCTCGGGCTCACTCCGGAGCAAGTCACGCAAATTCAGGAGCGGCTCAAAGCGTATCGGAACGAGATCTTCCCCTTACAGCAGCAATTGCGGGCGAAGTCTCATGAGCTGCGTCTCGCGCTGGATGCGCCACAGCCCAATGCGACAGCGATCGGACAACTCGTCTTGGAACGTCGCGCGCTGCGACAGCAGCTTCGGGAGAAGCAGCAGAAGTTGCGCGCGGACTTGGAAGCTCTTCTCACGCCGGAACAGAAGCAGAAGTTGACCGAATGGCGTCAAATGCGTCCTCCGCTACGTCCCCGCCGATGGGGCTTCTCGGATGCCCAGATCGGAAGACCATTTGGTCTCCCTCGATAGGCCGCGAAGGCATCCCCTACTGGAACATCTCGCGATGAGCGAGGCTGCCCACTGCTCCCCCCTTCCCCATGCATTCTAACCGTGAGCTGGCGAATTCTCCGCCAACTATATGCGCCTTGCGCGCGCGCGAAAAACCGACTAGGTTTCCCTTCGTGCGGAGTCGAAGGGCAAAGGACATACGGCGGCTTCGCCTCACCAAGATCTTCTTCGCGCTCCTGATAAGCGTCGCTACACTGGCAGCAGCGAAGCCGGGATCTCCTCTCCAGGGATTGGTTTCATCTCGCCTCGCGGTCCGAATTCAGGATATCCATCCGACGGTTCTCGCTCCCGGCGATCGCGCCACGGCGCACGTGCTGGTCATAAACGAGCGTGCGGAGGACGTCTGGATCGAATCCCTTCAGCTCTTCCTCCTCGATCCCGATGACAGCACGCCTCATGAGGTCGCTTCGCTCGCAGCGGAGGCCGCCTCAGACTTCGCCGCCGAACCTGTGGCATCTCGGACGCATCGCCTCTTGACGATTCCCTTCCAAGCGCCGATCCGTAGCGGCCGTCATCACCTCATCGCCGTCGTTCATGGATATTCCGTCGCTGGCTTCTCCACCATCCTATCGGAAGCACGAGCGATCACCGTCGCTCGGCTTCGCATGCACAACCTGAAGGTCTATCCCACGGTGCTCCCCGACTGCCAGGGCGCGACTTCCGTCCAGTTCGAGGTGGAGTTGCAGAACGTGACCTTCGACCCCGTGGACGATGTCCGACTTCTCTACGAGCTCCGAGAGCGCGAGAACAATGCGCTTGTGGCGAGCGGACGCTTACTGCTCGGTCGAATCGCCGCCGGAGAGCAGCGACGTATCCGTTCTCCAGAGCTGGTGGAGATCCCGAGGTCAGCCCTTATTCCCGGGCGACGCCTGGTGTTCGAGGTTCGACTCCATCCCGAAGCCCTCACCGAACGACGCCTCCTGGCCATCGGCACAGGAGCCGATGTGAAAGTCGAAGACATCACCATCGTTCCGCCGGGTGGAGCGCCGGGTGACCCCGTTCTTCCCGGAGGGACGGCCACGCTCGGCTTCACGCTCGTCAATCGAGGCAACCAGCCGGGGACGAGCCCGTCGCTCACTGTGCGCGTGATCGCCGAAGCGAATGGAAAGAGACTGCGCGTAGAGCCCGAAACGCTCTCGCTGCCGAATGTCGCGCTGGCGCCCTGTGGGGGAAGCCTTCGCGTCGGCGCTACTCACAGATCGGAAGACGTGAGCGCAAGTCTTTCGCCCCCCGCACTCTTCATTCCCGAGGACGCTGAAGAAGGTGACGCCGTCGTGCGCCTGATCGTCGAGCGCGTCTCGGAAGAGACGACGACGGACACGGATGAAGAACCGCCATGCGCGAGCGTCCATATTGATCTCCCGAACTTGCGCCTGCTTGATCTCTCTGTTCCTCAAGAGGTATTGCTCGGACAGAGTGCGAGCGTGCGTTTTCGCGTCGTCAATGTGCGGGATCATCCGCAGGATCGCGCTCCCGTTCCCGCTGGCGTGCGTGTGCGCGCCGAACTCTGGCAAAAAGGCCAGCCACTCGCGCGAGAGGAATTTCGCACACGGCGTTCGCTCGATGCTGGGCACGCTGAATTCCCTCCAGTGGATTTCGCACTTCGTGTACCCGCTCAGGCCGAGAAAGGGCCGGCGCTTGTGCGCCTGGAAGTAGATCCTCCGACGCCCGAACGCCCGCGCGGAGACGTGCGGGAATCGAATGAGGCGGACAATATCGTCGAAATCCCGATTCGATTGACTACGCCCCTCCCGGATCTGGTCATCGAAAGTGCGCGCGTCCTCGCTCCAGGTGATCCGCCGACGCTGATGATCGGCGCGCCCACAGCCCTCTTCTTCCTCATCGCGAACCGAGGGGAAGGCGCGGCTGATCCGGCGACCCATGAGATCAGCCTCGCCCTCACGATCAACATCGGCCCCTTTCCCTTCCAACTTCGCGCGCCGCTTCGAACGGTGGAGACGCCGCGCTTAGGCCGCGATCGCTTCACTCCCTTCCTCACGACGGTTCAAATTCCTCGACTCATTCAACTGCCCGGCCTCTTGCTCCCCATCCCCGTTCCCCCAGGTCCCGCCGAAATCCTCATCACCGCCGATTCGAAGAAAGCCGTTGAGGAAAAGGACGAGGGCAATAACACGAAGCGATTGCCGGTGATCTTGGCCCATTCACCCTAGACGACACGGGCCGATCCAAGGTCCGAAGTTCTCTCCGCACCGCGCGCTTCAGGTATTCAGCTTTTGAGGAAGGCGCCAATGCCGAAGGCAGCGAGAGAAAATGGTTCCCAAAAAGTCGAGCAATGGACTTACAGCCGAAGCCGAGACCAAAAAGGCGAATGGACGAGCTGGCAGCATATATCGGGCTTCGACATGAAGTGGCAGGAAGACGAGTGAGTAGTAGATGACGAGTACGGCGCTTCCGGCCAGAACCACCTGATGCCGAAAGCGCGCAAAGAAGAATCCCATCACCAAAAGCACGAATCCGAGGCCGAAGTATAGGCCCAACACTGCCTTCGCCCAAGAAGGCGTATGAGTTCCCAGGTGGAGCCATCGTCGGGGAATCTTCGCGACGCTCGCGAGGAGATAGCGGATCGGACGCTGGCGGATGCGCTCAAAGGCGAGCTGACGCAGGCGCCTATTCTCGCGCCACCAATATGCCTGCTGAATCCCGAGCATCTGAAGTTCCCGCCGTATGTCACGCTCCCACTCCGGACTAGGAATCCAAGGTTCGCGCGTGGCGATCCAAAATCCGTATCCCAGCTCCATGGAAACGAACATCGGCTTCCCAAAGGCGAGGTAATTCCGAGTCACCCACGCACCCACAGGAAGAGACATGCTGAGCGTCAGCGGGAGGACATAACGGAGGCGGAAGGCTGGGAAATGGAAGAACCTCCCTGCGATCCCCAGAAGCACGGGCAGCAAAAGAACATATGGACGAACTAACGCGGCCAGGCCGAGGATAAACCCCGCCAGGAGTGCCCTTCGAACCGTCAGCCCGTCGGTGAACCAGATCACCGTGAAGAGCGAGAGCAAAAAAACGTGTAGTATGTCCGACATCACGAGTGACGCCCAATATGCCCACATGGGATAGGTCCCCACCAGAACGAGCGTGATCATTAACTCTTTGCCATAACCATAGGCTCTCCGAGCCAACGCGAAGATCAAGACGATGGTGGCGATCATTAACACGCCATTGGCGAGCACGGCAACGAGAGGCTTTCGTCCCACAAGTCCATAAATTCCCGCAAGGAAGAAGCTGTATCCGGGAGGAAACGTCGCCGCAGGGACAAAGCGCGCGGACGCGGCTTCCGGATGCCTTACCTGATAAAGGCGCGTCAGATCAGGATCCTCCCATTCCTCGCGCGCATAGGAGAAGCCGTACCCCCGTACGAGATTCCAGGCTGGCTGCTCGTAGAAGACCGCGTCAGAATAGAGCCAGTTCCCCCGATGAACGTAAACGGCGACCGCAAAAGCACCTCCCTGAAGGACGCACACAGCCAAGAGAATCTTCATGCACAACGATCGTTCGTCTCGACGCGACGCCTGAGCTGTTGGACGAGTTCGTTCATCCATGGACAATCTTCCTCTCAACTCTCCGTGAGAAGGAGAGCATAGAGCCGACCTCCGTGGAGAGAGCAACGCGGAAGCGCACACACTGTGGGCGATCCCGAGGCTAGCAGTTCAAAGGGATTCATGCCCAATGGTCGAATTCTTTGATCGCAGCCACTACGTAGGCCTGGTCCTCCTCCGTCAGGGAAGTGTAGAACGGCAGGCGAAGCAAGCGATCGCTGACCTGCTCGGTGACGGGACATTGACCGGGTCGCCCACCGAAGCGTCGCCCCATCGCCGATAGGTGCAGCGGTTGGTAATGAAAGACGCTCAAAATGCCGTAGGTCTTCAGGTGAGCGATCAATGCCTGCCGCTCCTCGAGCGAGGGCATGAGCAGGTAGAACATGTGGTACGATTGCTGACAATGTGGAGGAACGTAGGGGAGACGAACGCCATGTGCCTCGGCCCAATCGCGCAAATGCTCAGCATAGTATTCCCAGATGCGTCGGCGCTTGGCCTGAATCTCCTCGCGGGCTTCGAGTTGCGCGTAGAGAAAAGCCGCCAATAGATCCGACAGCAGATAACTCGAGCCGATGTCGACCCAGGTGTATTTGTCCACTGCGCCCCGAAAGAAGCGGCTGCGGTCTGTGCCTTTCTCGCGGATGATCTCCGCCCGCTCGATATACTGCGGGTCATTGATGATGAGCGCGCCGCCTTCGCCGCAGGTGAAGTTCTTCGTCTCATGAAAACTCAATGCTGCCAAGGGACCGAATGTGCCCAGGGGTTTCCCCTTATAAGCGCCGAACAACCCGTGGGCATTATCTTCGACGACGACCACTCCATGACGGCGGCCAATCTCCAAAATAGCCTCCATTTCGCAGCCCACGCCCGCATAGTGCACGACGACGATCGCCTTCGTACGCGGCGTGATCAATTGCTCCAGTTGGGTCTCATCGAGATTGAGCGTGTCCCACCGAATGTCGGCGAAAACGGGTCGGGCCCCACGCAGGACAAACGCATTGGCTGTGGAGACGAACGTGAACGAGGGGATGATCACTTCGTCACCCGGTTCAATGTTGAGAAGCAGCGCCATCAACTCCAGCGCATGAGTCCCCGAAGGCGTGAGCAATACGCACGGCGCGTCGAGCAACTGCTCCAGTAACTCCCGGCATCGCCGAGTGAACGCTCCATCACCGGAGATATGCCCATTCGCCACAGCCTGAGCCATGTACGCTTGCTCCCGCCCCGTCAAAGATGGCCGATTGAAGGGGATCCGATACATGCCGGACCTCCGCTCAGGCGAGCAACCCGTCACGGTCACGCGGAATTTGCTCCCGCATCATTCATCGAACCACACGTGAAAGGTGTAATAGGCATAACTCGGTTCAAGCCCCGCGCGAATCCATACCTTCTGCGCTGCGATATTGGTGATCTGAGT
Organism: Blastocatellia bacterium; assembly: GCA_025055075.1. NCBI lineage: Bacteria > Pseudomonadati > Acidobacteriota > Blastocatellia > Blastocatellia bacterium. The sequence continues at coordinate 2,094 of JANWYV010000023.1, read as the reverse complement.
GGAGATAAGAAAGCGCGCCATCTTACGTCGCTGGCACCATCGCAAGGCTTCTATAATGAGGGCACGAGCAATCCCCTTCCCTCGGGCTTCCGGAGAGACCGCGAATAATCCTCCTTCTACCTCCTCGGGATCGTTCAAACGCAGGGTGACGAATCCAAGCAATCTCCCTCCTTCTTCCGCAGCCACGAGGACTTCATCCGCCAGCTCACCGCGACACGAACGCACCGCCCAATCTACATAGGCCTCATCTGAATTCACAGGATCCAGGCGCGGATCGGCATGATAATGCCCCCGATATCCGCGAAAAGCCTCTGCCGCGATGTGACGGACAGCCTCTACATCTTCAGGACGCGCGGAGCGGATGAGGACAAAAGGCTCTTCCGCAGGAATGGGCGTTCCCTGCAAGTCCCGGCAATAGTAGATGAGCGTGTCCATGAGTCGCCCCCCAGCCTGCTCAAGCCTGTGAGCCGTGCGAAGGTCGTCCGCATGACACCGAACGATGAGCAGATCTACGTCTTCGCGCGCGCAGAAGTCTAGGATCGCAGATACATCTTCCACAGTCCCCGCGAACGCCCGCGCTGTGCGTATCCCGAAACGCTGCGTATCAAGAGGAGAGAGCCGAATGGACGGCTGAGTCAACTTCACGAGAACGTTCCTCCTCGAATCCGACTGTTTCACGAACGACGCTCGCCGGGCGTTCCATCACGCGGAAATGCATTCGGGCAAGATATTCGCCAATGATCCCCAGCGAGAGCAGTTGCGCGCCGGAGAAGATCGCGATGATCGAAGCCAGGAACGGAAATCCCGGAACGCTTCCCCCGTGGATCAAATAGCGCCCGACGACATAGACGAGCACTCCGAGGCCGAAGAGCGAGAAGAAAAAGCCGATCAAGCTCGCGATCTGCAGCGGGAGTACGCTGAATCCCGTCATCATGTTGAGCGCATGGGTGACGAGCTTCCAAAAGGTGTAATGAGAGCTTCCGATCGGCCGCGGATCGTGCCGCACAGCGACCGCGGCAAATCGCGTTGTCCCCCACGTGAGCAAGACGTCAATCGAGACAAAGGGACCCTGATAGTTGGCAAAGGCCTGGCGCAACGACGTGCGAAAGGCTCGAAAGGCGCTAACATAGCGCGCCGTCTCGGCTCCCATCGCGCTCTGCAAGGCTAATTTCGTGATTTGCGCGGCCATCGTGCGCCAAAAGCCATGAGGCGGTTTGAGTGGAGTCCCGTAGACGACGTCGTATCCTTCGGCCAGCTTCGCCAAGAGCTTCGGAATTTCTTCCGGGGGATGCTGCAAATCGTCATCCATCGTGACGATCACATCGCCGCGAGCCGCCCGAATCCCGCATAGGAGCGCATTGTGCTGACCGTAATTCCGCATCAGACAAATCCCCCGAATCCACGAATGCTGCCGAGCCAAATCGCTAATCGTCTCCCAACTCCGATCTTCGCTCCCATCGTTCACCAAGATCACTTCCGCCTCCGAAGCGCAAGCCGCCAAAACGGGCTGAAGCCGCTGCACCAGCAGAGGGAGGATTCGTTCGCTGTTGAAAACCGGAACGACCACAGATACCCTTGGAAGCGCGCTTTGCATAACCTTCGGTCCGAAATTCTAAGTTCCCGCGCTCATTCGGTCAACCCTTCATTCCCTCAACCGAACCACCGTATGAGCTGATGGGAAAAGGCCGAGGCGAGACTCCAGCCAATGGCCGGAAGAAGAAGCAGAATTTGACCGCGCGCACTCGATGCGGCCAGCACGGCGCATCGGCTCACGAGCAAGTAGTACATCGGAAGGCCATAGATCAAGTAGCGCGGCAGAAAGAGCGGAAAGAGCACGAGCGAGAGAAGAGTGAGCCCTGCGATGGGGATCAGAAGCGTGACGAGCAAATACCCCGAGGGGGTCACCAGTAAGTCCCCGATCGCTCCAGTAAAGCGCCGGACGCGCAAAGTCGCTAGCAGCTCCCGCCGCCATTTCCATCCAAGAGCGAGAAATGGAAGGCTCCAGGGCAAAAACCCGTAACGCATCGTATCGGGAAATGGGAGCATTCCATGAAAGGCCCCGAAGAGATAAATAGCCCCGGAGAGCGATCGCGC
>JANWYV010000022.1 GCA_025055075.1 Blastocatellia bacterium | reverse complement strand
CTCGCCTCGGCGGTTCCCATCCCCCGCCGAGGCGTTTTTTTCTCCCGGCGTGACGTCTCCTTGGCCCGCGCAGTAAGATATAGAGCGGTTGGGTGGGGATGTGGCGGAATTGGCAGACGCGCAGCGCTCAGGACGCTGTGGACGTTTCGTCCGTGGAGGTTCGAGTCCTCTCATCCCCACCATGCATTTTTAGAGCTTTCCTCGCCTGAAGATACAGGAGGCCCATGGAAACCCCGCTCATTGCCATAGACGTCGCATTCCTGTTGCCAGACGATGCCCAAGCGCACGCGCTCGCGGTGAATGCGACGCTTTGGGCGCAAAGCCAAATGGGCTTTCGCTTCGACGAGACGCATCTGCCGCACATCACGCTCCTCCAGCAATTCGTGCGACGCGCGAATCTCCCGGACGTCTTCGCTGCCGTGGATGCCGTTCTTGAGGAGTTTTCCCCACTGACGCTCACGATCTCCCACGTCGAGACGCGAGGCGAGACAGCGCAATTCGTCATCGCGCCACATGCGGAGCTGCAGCGGTTGCACGAACGCCTCCTGGAGGCGCTCGCGCCGTTTGACGAAGGAGATGGTCCAGCCGAGGCCTTCGCGAATGGCGACGAGCCACCCCGACCGCGCGACCTCGAGTGGGTTCGGAATTATCGCGCGCAAGCTTCTGGGTCGCACTACTTCCCGCACATCACGCTCGGCAAAGGTATTGTGACCGAGCCGATCGCTCCGTTCGCTTTCACGGCGGATCATATCGCGGTCTGTCAGCTCGGACGCTTTTGCACCTGCCGCGTGATCTTGCGGGAGTGGCGATTGAGAGCACGCTGAGATACCGTTGTCGAAGAGGAGGACCGAAATGTTCGGACGCGCGAAGATCTTGATGACGTTCGCAATGGCGCTCGCGCTTTGGCTCGGGCATTTAAAGCTCACGCCCTCAGGGCGTCTCGCGGCATCAGATCGCATCGCATTTGAGGTGAGCGCCGATCGGCTCGAATACGTCTATAACCTCATGCCGCCGCTGCCGCCGACGATCCCCGGCCCTGTCGTGCGCGCGCGAATCCGACTGGTCAACGAATCCGCTGAAGAGCTTCGCCTCGATTTCTCCACCTCGCAACGCTTCGATTTCCTCCTGGAGGACGAGCGAGGGAGGGTCGCGTTCCGATGGTCTGATGGGAAGATCTTCCTGCCTGTGCTCGGGAGGGAGATCGTGAGACCCGGAGAGGCGCTCACCTATGAGGTGACATTCTCGCTTCCGGATTCAACCCGGGGCATTCTCCCAGCGGGACGGTATACACTGAAAGGTCTTCTCACCGCCGAGACACCGTTCTCCGGAACGTTACCGGTACGGATCGTTCACGCGCGCTGAATCGTCATCGACCTCGAGCGATCATCAGCTCTAGGTATCGCGGCGACATCGTGCGCAAGCGTTCGACTTCCTCGGGAAGCACTTCGAGCACGTATTCGATCTCCTCTGGCGTTGTGTCCTTGCTCAAGGAGAATCGCAGGCTTCCCTGAACGAGATCGCGCGGGCGTCCGAGAGCCAACAACACATGTGACGGTTCGAGCGATCCCGAAGAACATGCCGCTCCCGTCGAGACGGCGATGCCGCGCAGATCGAGTCGGATCAGCAGCGCTTCTCCCTCGACGAACTGGAAGCTGAAGTTGCAGATGTTCGGGACGCGATGCTCACGATGACCGTTCAAGTGAACGAAGGGAATGCGCTCTTCGATTCCCTGCTCCAGCCGATCGCGCAACGCGCGCATATGTCGCATGCGCTCCTCCAAGTGCTGCCGCGCTAATTCCGCGGCTCGTCCGAAGCCGACGATGGCCGGTACATTCTCCGTCCCCGAACGCCGATCTCGCTCATGATGACCGCCATCCATCTGCCGCACGATTCGAACCCCACGTCGCACGTAGAGTGCCCCGATGCCTTTCGGCCCGTGAATCTTGTGAGCGGAGAAAGTCAGCAAATCCACGCCCAATTCCGACACCTGCACAGGGATTTTCCCGACAGCTTGTACGGCATCGGTGTGGAGATACGGATACGGCTGGCCTCGCTCGGCGCGCACGCGCGCTAAGAGCTCGGCGACCTCGCGGATCGGTTGGATCGTCCCGATCTCGTTGTTAGCGAGCATGAGGCTGACCAGAATCGTATCCGGACGCAGTGCCGCGCGTACGTCCTCGACGCGGATGAGTCCGTCCGGGGAGACGGGGAGATAGGTCACCTCGAAGCCTCGCCGCTCAAGCGCTCGGCAGCTTTCGAGCACGGCCGGATGTTCGATCTGCGACGTGATGAGATGCCGCCCGATGTGCCCATGGGCCTCGGCGATCCCTTTGATCGCGAGATTGTCCGACTCGGTGCCGCCGCTCGTGAAGATGATCTCGGAGGGATCGGCGTCGATCAATTCGGCGACGCGCACGCGCGCCTCCTCGACGGCTGCGCGCGCCCGCTGTCCGAAGGAATGCACCGAGGAGGCGTTGCCATATTCCTCTCGCAGATAGGGGAGCATGGCCTCGAAGACCTCGGGATCGAGCCGCGTCGTCGCCGCATTGTCCAAGTAGATGCGCTTCATCGTGGAAAATTTTGGTCCGCCTGCTTAGAATTTGCAACATGCGACCAAACGGCGTGATCACGCTTCTGACCGATTTCGGCCTCGCCGATTTCTTCGTCGGGGCGATGAAGGGAGTGATCCTCTCCATCCACCGCGAGGCCGTGATCGTGGACCTCACACACCTGATCCCGCCGCAGGACATCTGGACAGCAGCGTTGACGCTCGCCGATAGCGTGGGGACCTTTCCCGAAGGGACGATCCATGTGGCCGTCGTGGATCCTGGCGTCGGCTCTGGACGGCGCGCTGTGCTCATCGAGACGACCCGCTCTTTCTTCATTGGCCCGGATAATGGGCTCTTCACGCTCGTTCTTGAGGATGATCCCCCACGACGCGCGATCCACATCACGAACGACCGCTTTTTCCGTCATCCCGTGAGTCGGACGTTCCACGGACGCGATATCTTCGCGCCGGTCGCCGCTTGGCTCGCGCGTGGCGTGGAGCCTTCGGAATTCGGGCCGGGGATCGCCGACGTGGTGCGCCTGCCGATTCCTCGTGTGGAGCGACTCAGTGAGACACATTGGCGGGGTCAAGTCATTCACGTGGATCGTTTCGGCAACCTCATCACGAATATCACGGCGCGAGACGTTCCCCTGGAAGCGCTGCGAGCGGGCGGACGGCTCTTGATCAACGGATACGAAGTCTCCGCGCTCCGCACCCATTACCAGGAAGCTGCGGAAGGCGAAGTTTTCGCCCTCATCGGGAGCACGGGGCGTGTGGAGATCTCCATCCGCCAGGGATCGGCCGCTACAGTGTTGGGCGTGGGTCGAGGGGCGCTGGTGGATGTTCTTCTCCCCGGACAGGGATCGCACGCTCCGCCGCGCGATAGATGAATCGCGCGCGCCCGAAGCGCACTTCGAATCCGTTCCTCAAGAGGTTCTCTTGCACGCGCTGCCCATTGACATAGGTGCCGTTGGTGCTCCCCAAATCCACGACGACGAAGGCGCCGCTCGGATGCCAGACGAACTTCGCGTGGTGTTTGGAGACGGTCGGGTCGTCAATGACGAAATGGTTATCGAGGGTCTTCCCGACGGTGACCACAGGACGATCGAGGATGAACGCGATCTCCTCCCGACCATCTGGCAGCAATCGCACCAAATGCGGCTCGCGCACGCGCAGTGGGGTCGGCGACCGCGGCGCGAGATCCGCCCCGCACTCCAGACAGATCGTCACCCCCGCGCGCGGCGGTTTCCCACAGGTCGGACATCGGCGCCCCTCTGCATCGAGGATCTTCCTCCCGCATGCCGCGCACGCGTGACCGACCGTTCCCACATGCCCACAATGGGGACACGGCGCGAATCCCGCGAGCATCATCGTCCCCCGCCGATGCGGCGAACGCGCCACATGCCCCACGGTCCGAATCTCGACGTACACGAAGATGGCGAGCATGAGCAGCGCCACGATCCCCACGACGGCGACGTGGGGCAGCAGGCGATGTTGTCCCGCCAACAACACGGCGTCAAAGAGCGCATGCAGCAGCGCCGCCAACCCCCATCCCCGCGCGATCGTGCGCGCTCGCACGCTTCCCACATTGGGGAGCATTTTGGCCCGACTGAGCGCCAAGCCCCAAAAGGCGGCAAATAGCGCATGTCCGGGATTGGAGAGGATGCCGCGCACGACGAAGATTTCGCTTCCGAATCGGCTGAGGTACAACACATTCTCGGCGGCCGCGAACCCCAAAGCGGCGGCCGCGCCGTAGACGACTCCATCCACTGGCTCGTCGAATTCCGGCCGCCGATAGGCGTAGTGGGCGACGGCCCAAAGCTTCATCGCCTCCTCCACCGGACCGACGACCAGGAAGAGGATCAGCCACTCGCTCACGAGATTCGCTCCGAGCAATCCCGAGAGCACGAGCACGCCCATCGTATTGAAGAGCATCGCCGGGAGCGTCGCCAGCGCGCCCAACAGGAAGGTCAAGAGGATCGTCCGCGGTGGCTCTCGGTCGTACCAATCCTGAAGCCAAAACCAGAAGAGCCACAGCAAGCACGGGATCAGCGAAAGAGCGAGCGTCTCCATCTCACGCCGTCCGTTTCAGGATGAGGAGCGTCATATCATCCGCCGGGCGCCTCTTCCCCACAAAGAGGCTGAGCGCTTCCTCGATGCGATCGCGCAAGGACGCGGCGCGCAGCTCACGATGACGCCGAACGACTTCCACCAAGCGCGCGACACCGAATTCTTCGCCCTGTTCGTTCGTGCTCTCGCTGATTCCATCGCTGAAGAGGACGAGCACATCGCCGGGCTCCAACCGCAGGCTCCCCTCCTCGTACGCGACCTCGCCCAAGATCCCCACCGGAATTCCCCCCTCCTCCAAAAACTCCACCTCCCCATGCGCCCGCATCAGGAGCGGAGGATTATGGCCAGCGTTCACATACCGCAACTCGTGGGTGCGCGGGTTCAGGCGTCCGAGCCAAAGCGTCGCGAATTTGTTCGGGGCTGTTGTCTCGACGAGATAACGATTGACGGCTGCCGCCATCTCGGCGACCGAGGCGACCGTCAACGCCTGCGCGCGCACACTCGCGTGCAAGGCCGACATGAGGATGGCCGCATCCATCCCCTTGCCGGACACATCGCCCAAAGCGAAGACGAGCTCTCCATCAGGAACGCAGATGAAGTCGAAATAATCGCCCCCCACTTCGTAGCACGGGAAGCTGATGCCCGTCAGGTCGTACCCCGGGACTTCCGGAGGCGTGATAGGCAGAAGCTGCAGTTGCAAATCGCGCGCTTGCGCCAGCTGCTGCTTGATTCGCTCATTCTCCAATCGCTGCTCCAGCAAGAGCATGTTCTCGATCTTGATCGCCGCCACCGACGCGACCATCGTCAGAAGTTGCAGGTCCCATTCCGTGAATACGCCAGCGCTCATGGGATTGTCCACGTAAATCATCCCGATGATCTGGCGAGACGCCGGTGAGACCTCTCGCCGATTCACCAGCAGCGGGACGGCCATGATCGAACGGATGCCGCTCAGCAGGATCGAGTCGCGCTGACGAAAGCGTTCGTCCACTTGCGCATCGGAGGTGAGCACCGACCGCCCGCGCCCGACGACCTCTTCGGTGATCGAGCGACTGATCCGCACGACGCGTTCGATCTCCGACGGCTCTTGCCCCCGATAGCAAGCGACCTTGCACACCAATTCCCCCTGCGCATTTTGCAGGAGCAGGAACGCGCGCTCCGCCGGAACCGCTTCGAGGACAAGCCCGACGATCTGCTTGAGCACCTCCTCCAACGAGAGCGAGGAGAGCAACGCCACACCGACTTGACTGACGACTGCGAGCAGCTTTCGACTTTGCTCCACCTCTGGCGCGAGATGAGCCGATACCGCGCGTATCGAATCCATCACCGAGTGAACTTCGGGCGCCAGGGGCGGACGCTCCCCTGAGGAGATCGCCATCTCCGGGCGCGCGACGATCTCGCGCGCGGACTCGCCCGCCAGAGAGGTCACCCCGGAGGGGACATCCACGCCCGAGAGGACTTCGAGGATCGTCTCTCCAATCTGGAGGCGATCGCCGGGAGCGATCGGCACCGTCTCGCGAATGCGCACGCCGTTGACGTAGGTACCGTTGGCGCTCCCCAGATCGGTCAGCCAGTACGTCTGTCCCTCGCAACGCAGTTCGGCATGCACGCGAGAGGCGAACGGATCCTCCAAACAGAGATCATTGTGCGCCGAGCGCCCGATGGCGATCCGGCGCTTGGTGACTTCAAAGGTGACCGGAGGATGCCCCGGAGTGCGCACCAAGAGCTTAAGCATCGAAGGCCTCCTCAACGACGCGAGTCCCGCTCACCAAATCTGGCCATCCCCGCCGCTGTTCATCCACGAACATCCAGAGGAAGCCGAGCCCAAGCGAGAGCCACGCGAGCCCATGTCCGATCGTATGACGCAGGAGTGAACGTCCCCATGACATGGGGCGACCATCGGCGCGCACGAGGCGAAGCCCCACAAAAGCCATCCCCACCGACTGCCCGCGCACGCTGCAGAGTATAAGATGGTTCACGCCCCACACCAAGCCGGCGGCGAGCGCACTCCACGAGGCTAATTCCGCGAGCGAGGAGCGTTCCTGCAAAGCGACGGCCACGATGACCGCCACCAGCATGGCGCCCAGAAGCAGCAATAGGTCGAAGAAGAACGCTTCCAGCCGGAGAAGAGGCGAGGCCGACGAGCACGCATTCGCGTGGGAACCGCTCTTTTCTTCCATCCACGGCATCGTGAGGGCGCGTTCCTCCGTCTTTCCAATCGAACCATCGTGCGTTCGGACGATGTGCTCGCTCGTCGTCACAAGCACAGGCTCGGCAAGCGATGCGCCGCATCTTCGACAGAATCGCGCCGTCGGTCGCTGTGGCGCTTGGCATCGCGGACAGAGAGCGGCCATGGCTCACTCCTCATGCCGGAAGAGCAAGGGGACCTCGCCAATCCGCAAGCGATCGCCGTCATTCAACGCATGCGGCGTACGCGGGGGCAGAAGTCGCCGCCCGTTGAGGAACGTCCCATTGACGCTCGCCAGGTCTTCGATCCAATAGTGCCCTTCCGCGCGCCAGATGCGCGCATGCCGACGAGAGACTTTCGCCCCCGGATCGTACGGGGAGAGATCCACGTCCGGGAAGACGCCCGAAATCGGATCAGCGCGACCGATGAGATTTGATTCCTTCAAGAGCGCATGCATCGCCCGCGCTTCGCCCGAGCGCACGTCGAGGACGAGCAAGCGCGCGCTCGCGCGCATGGGTTCGACTTCGATCGGCTGCCGCGCGCCGCAGTACGCGCAATAGAGGTCATCGGCGCCGATGCTCACCCCGCAATAGCTGCAATAGACGGTCTCGACGACCGAGCCGATCCGCGGCGCGATGTCCGCGCCTACGCGGCGGATGAGATCGCCAAACGCCATCCGATAGGCGTGTTCCAGCCGATCGCCATATCGCTCGCGCAAGAAGGCGAGATGCGCTTCCAATGCACCCTTCATCTCGCGCGCCGAGGCGAATCGTTCCTCCGGCGCGTGCGCGACGGCACGCATGAGGATGCGTTCCATCTCAGGCGTCAGCTCGGGATTGAGTTGGCGCGGCGTCGGATTTCGCGTGAAATCGAAGATCAGAAGCGGTTGATCGCGCGGGTCCACACCCGTCAGCAGATGGAACATCGTGGCGCCGAGCGAATAGATATCCGAGCGTGGCTCGGCCTGTCCAGCGAACAGCTCCGGCGGCGCATATCCCATCGTCCCAATCGCCGTCACTCCCTTCTCCCGCGGCGCGATCACACGCGCGATCCCGAAATCAATGAGCACCACGCGATTGGCCTCGGGATCAATCATCACGTTGGCCGGTTTGAGATCCCGATAGATGATCGGCGGCTGTCGAGTATGCAAATAATCGAGCACGTCGCAGATTTGAATGGCCCACATCGTGACCGTCAGCTCATCGAAGCGTCCGCCGACCAATTGCTGCCGCGTGGCCAGATCTCCTCCCGCGATGAACTCCATGACGAGATAGTATCGCCCCCCCTCGACGAAATGATCGTAGATGATGGGGATCGAAGGATGTCGGAGACTGGCCAGGAGACGCGCCTCGCGTTGGAAATCCCGTACGGCTTTCTCCCGCAATACGGGATCGGAGAACATCTCGATCATCTCCTTGACGGCGCGCACGGCCCCTTGCAGATGCCGATCGCGCGCTTGATAAACGTTGCCCATCCCCCCACCGCCGACGCGCCGGACGATCTCGTAGCGATCGCGCAAGATCGTCCCCGGCGGCAGCTCCGCCAGCGGCGGGAAGACGCTCCCACGAGGCTGCTCCTCCAACGATGCGGAGGAGACCTGTCGCGCTCCGCATTCGCCGCAGAAGAGATCGTCAGGCTGAACGGGCGATCCGCACCGCGCGCAGAACCTCATACCCCCTCGATGAGAAAGCGCAAGAACGTCTTCCCCACGATGATCTCGTCGCCGTGTTCTAATGGCCTTGCCTGCCCCGGACGGAGTCGAGGCCCACGATTCACGAACGTCCCGTTCAAGCTCCCCAAGTCCTCGATCCAGAATCGCCCATCTCGATAGAAGATGCGCGCATGGCGTCGGGAGACTTTCGCTTCCGGGTCCTCTTCATCCAGATCAATCTCCGGGAAGATCCCATGTTCCGCATCCCACCGACCGATCATCACTTCCGCCTCCGTCACGGGGAACTCCCGTCCGATGCGACCGCCCCGCAGAAGCACCAATTTCGCCCGCGGACGAGCAGTGGACGATGACGTCGAGACTTCTCCATCAGACATCGCGAGCGATGAGGAGACGGGAGGTCTCCTTTCGAAAGACGCCGATCCTTCGGTCTCGAGAGTTGGAGACCTCGCTTCCTCCTCAAGAGGAAGGCGCGCCCCGCACTCGTCACAATAGGTCGAGTCTTCCAGATTCTCCGCCCCGCATCGGTGACACCGCCGCATCAGACATGTGCCTCCTGCGTCATCGGCTTCTCGCCTTAGAATAACACAAAATCCCGCGCAGCAAGAAGCTCTTGATTTTCGTCATCGCTGCGACTATATTCAAGCATCTTGCCGAATCATGCGACCGGCAAGGAGGAGAACCTGAACGATCAGGTTCGTCTCTTGTTGGTTGAACGAAGGAGGTGATCACGATTCCGATCTGAGGAGGGCGAAGAACATGGCCATCGGCATTCACATCCTCGGGGAGCTGTATGGCGTTGATCAACGCACTCTCAGCTATGTCGAACACTTGGAGCCGCTCCTTCTGAAGATTCTCCGCGATCACGACTTCAAGATCCTCACCAGTTCCTTCCACCAGTTCCATCCCTTCGGCGTCACGGGATTCGTCCTTCTGGCGGAGTCGCACGTGAGCGTGCACACGTGGCCGGAAGAGTCCTATGTCGCCTTGGACATCTTCAGCTGTAGCTCCGAGGAGCAAGCGTTGCGCGCGTTCGAAGCGATCTGCAAGGAGTTGGCTCCGGTGGAAGTGGATCGGAAGATCATCGATCGAGGCGTATCATGGAGAAGCCTGGGAGTATTCTCCTCACCTTCCTACGAGACGGTCCGCGAAGCCTATGGGACATCCTGAGCCGCTGGCCGTACTCGATTCGCGAGCTGCGCGAGACGCTCGAACGCTTGCATGCTGAAGGTTGGATCGAGCGGTCGGGCGACCGATGGATGGAAGTTCGCTTGACCGAACGCGGTCGCGAGGTTTGCCAAAACTTGGCAATAGCAGGACCGGAAGCGGAAGATCTTTCTTGCTCGGCTTGCTACGGGAAGGGTGTGCGCGTACCCGAAGCGTGGCGACGACGATTCCGAGAATTGACCGAGGAGCGTCCGCTGCCGGTGGCCGAATACGATCAAGGATTCATGCGACCGGATGATGCGTTGGCGCGCGTCGTCTTCATGCACCGAATGGGCGATGTGGCCGGCCGCGAGATCGTGCTTATTGGCGATGACGATCTGGTCAGCGTCGCGCTCGCACTGACGGGATGGCCGCGACGCATCGTCGTCATTGACGTGGACGAGCGGCTGGGGGCTTTCATCGAGCGCGTGAATCGCGAGCATGGATTTGCCATCGAATTCCGCACTCTGGACATCCGACATCCCCTCCCCCTCGATCTCACGGCCCGCTTCGACACGTTCGTCACCGATCCGGTGGAGACAGTGCCCGGATTTGAGTTGTTCCTCTCGCGTGCGGCGGCGAGTTTGCGCGGTCGCTATGCCGCTGGGTATTTCGGACTGACGACCTTGGAAGCCTCGCTCGCGAAATGGCACCGCTTACAACGCCTGCTGCTTCAGATGAACTTCGTCATCACCGATGTCCTTCGAGACTTCAGCGTCTATCCGGAGCGCGAGAACCAATGGGAGCGGTTCTACGTGAGCTATGCCATGATGTCGCTGTTTCACATCGAGGGTTATTTGCCCGATCGTGATTGGTATCGCTCGTCGTTCTTCCGCGTTGAAGCTGTCGCAACGCCTCAGCCAACGATTCTCGGAGAATGCACCCTCTCGGAAACGGAGCTTTACTTCGACGATGAGACGCTCGCCACGCCGCGTGCGGGCGTGAGTTGATGTCATGGATATCCTCTTCGCTGTCCTCTTCGGGTTTCTCCTGGCCCCATTCGCTCCTTGGTTGGATCGCCGGATCGGAGCGCGGTGGGGGTGGACATGGGCACTGCCGCCCCTCGGACTTTTGTTCTTCTTCCTCAGCTTCCTCCCCTCGCTCGCTTGTGGGGAAGTTCATACGCGGAGCGTGCCATGGATCCCCCGTCTCGGTGTTCACCTGTCGTTCTACTTGGATGGGTGGAGCCTTCTGTTCGCCGTGCTCATCAGTGGCATCGGCGCGTTCATCTTCCTCTACGCGGCGCGGTATTTGGAAGGACATCCCCAGCGAGGTCGTTTTTTCATGTTCCTGCTGGGATTCATGGCCTCGATGCTGGGGCTCGTGCTGGCGGACAATGCCATCGCGCTCTTCGTCTTCTGGGAGCTGACGAGCCTCACCTCCTATTTGCTTATCGGTTTCGAGCACGAACGCGAGAGCGCGCGATCGGCGGCGTTGCAAGCTTTGGTGGTGACGGGACTGGGGGGATTGGCGCTGATGGCCGGATGGCTGCTGCTTGGGGAGATAGGCGGGAGCTTTGAGCTTTCCGAGCTTCGGGAGCAGCGGGCGTTCATCCTTGCCCATCCGCACTCCCAATGGGCACTCGCGTTGCTCCTTCTTGGGGCCTTCACTAAATCGGCTCAGTTCCCGTTTCACTTCTGGCTCCCCAACGCCATGGAAGCACCGACTCCGGTAAGCGCCTATTTGCACTCGGCGACGATGGTGAAAGCGGGCGTGTATTTGCTCGCGCGCATCCATTCGACGCTTGGAGGGACGGATTTTTGGAGCCTGACCATCACTCCCATCGGCGCGGCGACACTAGGCTTAGGCGCACTGCTAGCGCTTCGGCAAAGGGAAGCTAAACGTCTGCTGGCTTATTCGACGGTGAGCGCGTTGGGACTGCTCACGCTACTTGTGGGTGTGGGAACGTCCGCGGCTCTCACGGCGATGGTGGTCGTACTGCTGGCTCACGCGCTCTATAAAGCGGCGCTCTTTTTAATCGCGGGCATTCTCGATCACGAGACGGGCGTGCGTGAACCGGAGCGGTTGTCGGGATTGCGGCGTGCCATGCCGATCACGACAGCGGCCGCGATGCTCGCGGCGGCCTCCTTTGCGGGCTTTCCTCCAGCACTTGGGTTTCTGGGCAAGGAAATGGTCTATGAGGCGCTGCGCGCAGAACAACGGGAGTTGCCCTTCCTCTTTGGAGTCGCGGTGTTGGCGGGCACGGCGCTGGTCGCTGCTGCGGGGATCATCGGCGTGCGTCCTTTCGTGGGACGAATGCCGACGTCGTTCTCGCCGCCGCATGAAGCTCCTCGATCGCTCTGGCTCGGCCCTTTGATTCTAGGCGTCACTGGGATGCTCATGGGCATCGCGCCTGCGAGCATCGAACGAATGGTGGTGAATCCGGCCGCCACGGCGATCGTCGGGGAACCGACGCGCGCGCACTTGGCTGTGTGGCACGGCGTGACGCCGACCCTTCTGTGGAGCGTCCTCACGCTCCTCGGAGGAGTGGGGATGTACGCCGGACGACATCTCGTGCGCGCTGTAGCCGTGCCGAGGGCGCTCACTTATTGGAGGCCTTCGGACATGTACGCGCTCCTCATGAGCGGGCTGTACGGGCTCGCTCGTCTTCAAACACGACTGTTGCAAAGCGGTTATCTGCGCTATTACTTGCTGATGATCATCGGCTGGACGGTGGGCGTGGCCGGATACCCTCTTTTGGCGGAAAGAGGGCTGATCGCCTTTGAAGCCTTCTCACGCGGGCGCGTGGTGGAGATCGCGCTCGCCGGACTCATCGTCGCCGCGGCCGTGGCCGCCGTGCGCTTCACGTCACGACTGGCGGCGATCGCTGCCCTCGGCGTTGTCGGCTACACGATCGCGCTGTTCTACATGATCTTCGGCGCTCCCGATCTGGCGCTCACGCAGTTCATGATCGAATCCCTGACGGTCATCCTCTTTGTTCTCGTCTTTTACTACCTGCCGCGATTTGCGACGCTCTCCAGTCCACGGGCGCGGGTACGTGACATCCTGATGTGCGGGCTGGCCGGCAGTTTGGTGGGCGGGCTTGTGCTCTCCATCCTGAGGATGCCGCCGCCGGCCACCATCTCCGAATATTTCGCGCGCGAGAGTGTCCCCATGGCGCACGGTCGCAATGTGGTGAACGTGATCCTGGTGGACTTTCGCGCGCTGGATACGCTCGGGGAGATCACCGTGCTGGCTCTCGCTGGCATTGGGGTCTATGTTTTGCTCCGCTTGCGTCTGGAGGATCGCCAATGAGAGAAGAGCGAACGCACGACGAGCTTGAGACACCGCGACAGCGAGCGCGTCCTCGCCTGTTGGAATGGGAGCGGCCATCGCTGATTCTCAACCTGGCCGTGCGGCTGTTGCTGCCGCTGCTATTGCTCTTCTCGATCTTCTTGCTCTTTCGCGGGCACCATGCGCCGGGGGGAGGATTTGTGGGCGGACTCGTGGCAGCAGCGGCCATCGCGCTTTACGCACTCGCGCAGGGAGCAGCAGCAGCGCACTCTTTGCTGCGGCTCCCTCCGAAGGGATTGATCGCCGCAGGCCTACTGACGGCCCTCGCCAGTGGTCTGCTGGGGCCATTGGAAGGAATGCCGTTTCTCACCGGCCGGTGGATCAAGTGGGATCGTCTGGAACTCGGAACGCCAGTGCTATTCGACGTCGGCGTATATTTGGTCGTCGTCGGCGTCACCCTTTTGATCGTCTTCACGCTCATGGAGGAATGAGCATGGAAGTCGTTCTGGCTGTGGTCATTGGGAGTTTATACGCGACCGGGCTCTACATGATGCTGCGACGCAGCGTGGTGAAGCTCATCATCGGCCTAGGACTCCTCTCCAACGGGAGCAACTTGCTCATCTTCACCATGGGACGTTTGGTTCGCGGTCGGCCGCCAATCGTCCCTGAGGGAGAATCGAGCGTCCCTCCGCCATATGCGGATCCGCTCCCTCAGGCGCTCATCCTGACGGCCATCGTCATCAGCTTCGGAGTGCTCGCCTTCGCTCTGGCGCTCATTCATCGCGCGTATCAAACGGTTGGCACGGATGACCTGGATGACCTGAAGACGACGGATACATGAGCGAGGAGGGATGCTTCATGGCGCTCATCCTCCCCATCCTCATCCCTCTCGCGACAGCCACTGTGGGATTCCTTGCCTGGCGCGGGCGACAGTGGCAGCGGGGATTAGGCGTCGTCGGGAGTGTGGCTCTGTTGGTCGCTTCCATCAACCTTTTGGTGCGAGTATGGCAGCACGGTCCTCAAGTCCTCTGGGTGGGCAACTGGCCTGCACCGTTCGGCATTGCGTTGATCGCTGATCTGTTGAGCGCTATCATGGTCGTGCTGGCGGCGACGATTGGCGTGGCCGTCGCTCTTTTCTCCCTCGCGCACATGGATCCGGCCCGTGAGACCTTCGGCTATTACCCCCTTTCGCAGATCCTCCTGATGGGCGTGTGCGGAGCCTTCCTGACGGGCGATCTCTTCAACCTCTACGTTTGGTTCGAGGTCATGCTCATGGCATCGTTCGTCCTCCTCGCACTCGGAGGCGAACGAGCGCAGCTCGAAGGAGCGATCAAGTATGTGACGCTCAATCTCATGGCCTCGGCGCTCTTTCTGACGGCCGTCGGACTGCTCTACGGTCTCGTGGGAACGCTGAATATGGCCGACCTCGCCCAGCGACTTCGCCCTCTGCCACCTTCAGGGGCGAAAACGGCGATCGCCTTCTTGTTGCTGACGGCCTTTGGGATCAAGGCGGCCATCTTCCCTCTCTTCTTCTGGCTTCCGGCCTCGTATCACACGCCCCCGGTCGCCGTCTCGGCCATCTTCGCCGGATTGCTCACGAAGGTGGGTGTCTATGCCTTGCTTCGCGTGTTCACCCTGATCTTCCCCGACCAGGGGCATGCGGTGATTCTCATCGTCTCCGGTCTCACGATGCTCACTGGCGTCCTGGGCGCCCTCGCTCAGAACGAATTTCGGCGCATCCTTTCCTTCCACATCATCAGCCAAATTGGCTACATGATCATGGGGCTTGGACTCCTCACGACGGCGGGACTCGCGGGCTCGATCTTCTACATCATCCACCACATCATCGTCAAAACGAACCTCTTCCTCACAAGTGGTCTCGCGCACGCCGTGCAGGGGAGCTTCGACCTGAACCGGCTCGGGGGGCTGTATCGAACGCATCCGAGCCTGGCAATACTCTTCTTAATCCCAGCGCTCTCGCTGGCGGGTCTCCCTCCGCTTTCGGGCTTCTTCGCGAAGCTGCTTTTGGTCCAAGCTGGCCTACAAGCGGGTCGCTGGATCATCGTCGCCGTCGCCCTGGGAGTGAGTCTGCTGACGCTTCTCTCGATGATGAAGATTTGGACGGAGGCCTTTTGGAAACCCGCAGCCGATGATCCGCCTGCATCGTCGGCGCCCGCTCCAGTTCCCTCGACGCTCACCCCGCTCGCGCCGTCGGGCGTTGTGACGGCCCGCTGGGGGATTCTCTCGAGCGCGGGACTGGCGCTCCTGACAATCCTGATCGGCTTGGGCGCCGAATTCGTGCTCGCGCTGGCGGAAGCGGCAGCCGAACAATTGCAAGATCCGGATCTCTACATCTCCACAATGTTCCGGGGTCGGTCATGACGCTTCTGCTGTGGAATCTGCTGTTGGCCTTGGCGTGGGTCGTCTTGACGGGGCGTTTTGCACCGGACAATTTCCTGTTGGGCTTTTTGCTCGGGTATGGGATCCTGCTGTTCACACATCGAGTCTTGGGAAGCCCTCCGCCGTATTTTCGCAAGGTCCCGCAGGTCCTCGGCCTCATCGTCTTCTTCCTCTGGGAACTGATCCTCTCCAGCCTGCGGGTGGCTCACGATGTGCTCACTCCGACGCACTACATGCGTCCTGGCGTAGTTGGCATCCCACTCGACCTGCGGACCGATGTGGGGATCACTTTCCTGGCGAACTTGATCACGTTGACGCCAGGGACGCTCAGTCTGGAAGTCTCTCCCGACCGGCGCACGCTCTATATCCACGTCATGTACATTGACGATGCCGATGCCGTGCGACGCCGGGTGAAAGAGGGCTTTGAACGACGGATCATGGAGGTGCTTCGATGATGGACGCCGCACCTTCGCTCGCTCTGGGAATACTCGTCGCGGCGCTCTTTCTGGCCTTCGTGCGCTTGCTTCGCGGACCGACGCTGCCGGATCGAGTCGTCGCGCTCGATCTCCTCTCCACCCTCTGCGTCGGATTGAGTGCTGTCTACGCCATCGCCGCGCAGAATCCGGTATTTTTGGATGTCGCCACCCTACTGGCACTTATCTCCTTTCTGGGCACGATCGCCTTCGCCCAATACGTGCGAAAACGAGGACAGCCATGAGGGCCTACATCGTCGCGGTGATGATGCTATGCGGAGCGACCTTCATGCTCATCGCGGCACTGGGATTGATCCGCATGCCCGATCTCTTCACGCGCATGCACGCCACGTCGAAGGCCGGTTCACTTGGAGCTGGGCTCATCCTCCTGGCCGTGGCCATTCACTACGGGGATCTCGGCATCTCAGCGCGCGCATTGGCGACGTTGGCGTTCATCCTTCTGACGGCGCCGATCGCTGCGCACGTTATAGGCCGCGTCGCGTATTTCGTCGGCGTCCCGTTTTGGGAAGGGACCCTTCTGGATGAGCTGGGCGCTCGCCAATTTCGCACGAGAATGGGAGAGGAGGAGAAGCCGGGCTCTTCCTCCGAGGCGCACTTATAGCTCACGGTCACTCGCCGAGAGCTTCCCCCTCGCAAGAGATCCGCACCTCTCCCCGGATCGAGATCAACGGGGCAGACGGATCCCTCAAAGTGGGGCCCGCTTGTTCAGCGAGCCCCAATCCGCTTGACCTCGTGCGAATGCCCCGTTGACGGTTGCGTCAGATCTTCTCGCGGAATTTGATCGTGCAGCCGATGCTCCGGGTCTGCGCGACTGGGATAGGTTTGCCGGCCAGGAGCGCCTCGATGGCATTTTGGAGGTACCGCTCCTTCACGGCCTCGGGATTGCGCGCATTATCGTCAAGCGCGCCGGTGTAAACGAGCTTCCCCGTCGCGTCGAAGAGGAAGAATTCGGGCGTATGTGTGGCCCCGAAAGCTCTCGCCACATCGCTCGTGGCGTCCACGACGTAAGGGAACTCGAAGCCCCGCTCTTTCGTCCGTTGCTGCATCACCTCGTAACTATCCTCGGGGTTCTTCGCCGGATCGTTCGGGTTGATCATGATCACGCCGATGCCTTGCTTCTGCGCCCAGTTGCCGACCTCCGCGATGCGCGTCTCCCAGGCCTTGACCCACGGGCAGGAGTTGCAGGAGAAGATCACCAGCGTCCCTTTCGGCCCTTTGACATCTGCGATGGAGAGCTGACGGCCCGTGACGCTGAGCATCTTCACGTCTTTGACGGAAGCCGGGATTGTGTCCCCGGGCTTGAGCTTGGGCGTGTTCTGAGCCCACACGACCAGCGGCAAAACGATCGCCATTCCCCATGCGAGCACGCGATGCTTCATAAGCTCACCTCCTCATTCTGGATTTGGATTTCGCAGCACTTCTTGAACCAACCGCTCAAACAAGGCGAAATCGCCCTTGCCTTCGTGAAAATGGCGCAATCGGCCTTGGGCGTCATAAATGAACGTGGCCGGGAGCGCCCCCGACCAATCCGGATGAAGCGTCGTGATGAAGGCATTATCGTCGTCCTGGGCTTTCAAGAACGTCGGATATGTCACGCCATGCTTCTGTAGGAATCGGCGCACGGCCGGAAGGTCTGAATCGAAGTCCGCCGAGACGAAGAACACGCGCACGCCTTGATTCCGATAGGCCTTCTCCAACCGAACCAGATCCGGGAACTCCTCGACACAGGGTTGGCAGAAGGTCGCCCAGAGGTTGACGACGGTCACGCGAGCCTTTCCGTCGCGCACTCGGGTGAGCAGCTCTTGAGCCGTCACGGGGATGATCGGAGCGGTCCCGCGTTCATTGCGCCGCGCTTGCTGCGCCCAGGCGCTTCCGGCCAAGCCGACGACCAAAACGAATCCCATCACGTTGATCGCTCGTCGCATACGCCTCCTCGCCATAGCTACGTCCTTTCAGACGTCGGCCCGAGGGATTTGGTTACATCGCCGAGGCTTTCGGAGCAAAGTTCCCCCTAGAGCGTCGTGAGCTTCATGCTGATGTCGGCAGCGGGCGCCGAATGGGTCAGCGCACCGATGGAGATGAAGTCCACGCCCGCTTCGGCATAGGCGCGCACGTTCTCCAGAGTGATCCCTCCGGACGCTTCCACCAAGACCTCCGGGGCGCGCTCGCGGATCAGACGCACGGCCTCGCGCACTTCCTCCGGCGACATGTTATCGAGCAGGATGATATCGGCGCGAGCATCGAGCGCCTCTTGCAAATCCTCCATATTGGAGACTTCGACCTCGATCTTATGCATATGGCCGGCATACTTGCGCGCGCGTTCGACAGCCGTGCGCACGCTCCCGGCCAACGCGATGTGATTGTCCTTGATGAGGACGCCGTCGTCCAGGCCGAACCGATGATTGCGTCCACCGCCTACGACCACGGCGTATTTCTGAAGCATGCGCAGGCCCGGCAGCGTCTTGCGCGTGTCCACGATCTGCGCGCGCGTTCCGGCCACGGCCTCGACGAAAGCGCGCGTCAGCGTCGCGATGCCGGAGAGATGCTGCAGGAGATTGAGCGCCGTACGCTCGGCAGCGAGCAAGACCTCGGCCGGCCCCTCCACGCGCGCGAAAACGTCTCCGGCGCGCACGCGATCCCCATCGGTGACGAACGCTTCGATCTCCACCGAGGAATCGAGGACGGCGAAGACGGCATCGGCCACCTCGAGTCCGGCGACGACCAAATCCTGCTTGGCGATGAAGCGGCCGCGCGCCCTCACCCCAGGCAGCACGACGGCCTCCGTCGTAATATCCCCTCGACCGACATCCTCGGCCAGGAAATCTCCCGCCAATTTGAAGAGGTCGGACGGATTCAGTCGCATCGGCCCCTCCCTCCGCATCGTCATCCCGAGGGCGCTCACAATCCCTCGAGGATCGCCAGAAGCCGCTGCCGGCGCTCGCTCACTTCCTCATGGCGCTCGCGCGTCTCTCGCACGACCTCCTCCGGCGCTCGCTCCAGGAAATCGGCATTGGCCAAGCGACGTTCGAGTTGCTCCAACTCCTTCTCCAGTTTCTCAACGGTACGACGAAGCCGCTCCCGCTCCCGCTCCACATCAATGAGACCCTCCAGAGGCACGGCCAACTCAATCTCGTTCGCCACATCGCGTGCCACTTGCCCATATCCATCCAGCGACGCGACACACTCGATCCGCTCCACGCGCGCCAAGCGGCGAATCGCCGCATCCTGCTCCTCGATCAAGGCCGCCGCCTCTGCCGTCGAGGGACGCACCAACAGCCGTAGCTCCTTGGCCGGATCAATATTCATCACCGCGCGAATGTTCCGCACCTTCGTGATGACTTCGATGATCGTCTCCATGCGCCGTTCGGCCACCGGATCAATGCGCATGGGATTCGACGTCGGATAGGGCGCTAGGCAGATCGTCTCCCCATGATGCGGCAGACGCTGCCACAGCTCCTCGGTGATGAAGGGCATGAAGGGATGCAGCAGTCGCAGCGCCGTCTCTAGGACCTCGCGCAAGCGCTGGCGCGCTGCCCGTCGCTGCGGCGAATCTTCAGCTTGCGTGGCCGCGCCCTTCTGCAACTCCAAATACCAGTCGCAGAAGTCGTGCCAGAAGAAGTGATAGAGCCGATGCGCGGCCTCGTGAAAGCGAAATTCTTCGAGATCGCGCGTGACTTCGGCGATCGTTCGATGCAAGACGCTCTGCATCCACCGATCGGCGAGCGTCAGCGGCACCTCATCGGTCGAAGATGCGACGTCCGTCGCATCAGTGTGCATCAAGACGAAGCGCGCGGCGTTCCAAATCTTATTGCAGAAGTTCCGATACGTCTCCAGCTTCGAATACTGCAACGAGATGTCGTTGCCCGGCGCCGCCGAGGCCAATAGCGTGAAGCGCACGGCATCGGTCCCATAGCGCTCGAAGACCTCCAGAGGATCAATGACGTTGCCACGCGTCTTGGACATCTTCTGCCCATACGGATCGCGCACGAGTCCGTGAATGAGCACGACGCGAAATGGGACGGCGTCAGGATCGCGAGCATGTGCGCGCGAGGGATGATCCGTCATGAATTTCAACCCCATCATCATCATGCGCGCGACCCAGAAGAAGAGGATGTCGAAGCCGGTGACCAAGAGCGACGTGGGATAGAAGGTGCGTAAGTCTTCCGTATCCTCGGGCCACCCGAGCGTCGAGAAGGGCCAGAGCGCCGAGCTGAACCACGTGTCGAGCACATCTTCATCCTGCCGCAATTCCGTGCGGCCGCAAGCGGTGCACGCCGCGGGCGTGTGCCGGGCGACGGTGACATGCCCCTCCGCACAATACCAAGCCGGGATGCGATGCCCCCACCACAACTGCCGACTGATGCACCAATCGCGGATGTTCTCCAGCCACTCAAAATAGACCTTGGTCCAATTCTCCGGCAGAATGCGCGTCCGTCCCTCTCGAACAGCGCGAATGGCCTCCTCCGCGAGTGGCTTCACGTGCAAGAACCATTGCGTGGAGACGAGCGGCTCGATGACCGTCTCACATCGCTGACAATGGCCGACGGCATGGGTGTGCTCTTCGACGCGCACCAATTGCCCCAGCTTCTCCAACTCCTCCACCACGCGCCGACGCGCCTCGAACCGATCCAGACCCGCGAAGGGCCCGGCGGCTTCCGTCATGCGCCCAGCCTGATCGAGCGCGAGGACGCGCGGCAATCCATGCGTCCTTCCGATCTCGAAATCCACCGGATCATGCGCGGGCGTGATCTTGACCGCGCCCGTCCCGAACTCCCGTTCCACGCGGGTATCGGCCAAGATCGGCACTTCGCGATGCACGAAGGGAAGGATGGCCGTCCGACCGATCAGATGCCGATATCGCTCATCGTCCGGATGGACGGCGACCGCAGTATCGCCGAACATCGTCTCCGGGCGCGTCGTCGCGATCACCAAGGCTCGCTCGGAGGGCGCGGCGCTCGGCTCCTCTTTCAAAGCATACGCGATGTAATAGAGCCGCCCGCGCACTTCCCGTTTGGGCGCTTCCAGATCCGAGAGCGCCGTCTGACAGCGCGGGCACCAATTGATGATGTACTCGCCTCGATAGATGAGGCCTTCCTCGTAGAGCCGGACGAACGCCTCGATGACAGCGCGCGACCGCGGGGCATCGAGAGTGAACGCCTCGCGCGTCCAGTCCACCGAGATGCCTTCGCGTCGCATCTGCTGCAGGATCACGCCGCCACTGTGCTCGCGCCACTGCCAGACGCGCTGTTCGAACGCCTCGCGCCCCAACTGTTGGCGCGTCACCCCCTCCTTAGCCAACTCTCGCTCCACGACGACCTGTGTGGCGATCCCCGCATGATCCGTCCCCGGCACCCAGAGGACCCGATCCCCACACATGCGCCGCCAACGCACGACGACGTCTTGAAGCGTGTGATTGAGTGCATGCCCGATATGCAGATGCCCGGTCACATTCGGCGGGGGCAAAACGATGGCGAACGGCGGTCCTTCGGGCCGCATTTCCGGGCGAAAATATCCTCGCTCTTCCCAAATTCGGTACCATCGCCGTTCGACCTCATGTGGATCATAGGCCTTCGGCAGCTCCGACATCGCCCTTCCCTCTCAAAAAAATTGGGGATCACGCGCGACTTCATCGGCTGATCCCCTGCGGATGAAGGATCCACACGGGCGGATTTTCCTCGTCACACCCGTGCGAGCACCTTGGAATCGTTCTGACGACCTTCGTGATGGCCGCGGTCCAGACCGACCCCCATCTCACTTCTTCTCCGGCCTCTTCCTCTCGTCCTTCTTTTCCTTCGCCTTGGCATCAGGTGAGGAGGTCTCCGAACCCGTCGTCACGCCGATGCGCAATTCCTGTCGCCCTTGGGCCGTGCCCCCTGCTCCGGCCGGTGCGGTCGGACCGACGACGACCGTCGTGGCTTGTGGGGTGATGACCGTCTGCGTTGGCAGAAGCGCCGTTGCCGAAGCGATCAGTTCTTCAGCCGTCTCGCCCCGCCTGAGCAGCACCCCCTCTTTGGGGACATCCAAATCCACGATCCCCAACACCGTCTTCATCTTCCCCCACATCGCGCTGAGGAAGCCCTTGTTCGCCGATCCGTCGGCACGAGCGATCTCGGCTGGATCCACTTCGGGCACAGGCTTGCCGATACGCTCCAGCATCTCAGCCGCCTGACGCCGATATTCGCTGTTGGGGAACTCGCGCACCAACCACGCGAAATATTTGGCGGCTTCCTCCGGCTCCTCTTCCTGGAAGAGGACCGTACCAAGCCGGTAGAGCGCTTCGTCGAATTTCGAGTACGTGGGATAGCGCTCGATGATCGTCATCAACCGACGCTTCGCCCCGCGCGGACGCTCGCGGATCATGTAGTGGCGGGCGACGTACATCTCGTGCTCGGCGAGGACGTCTCGAACGGCCTTCAGCCACTGCTGAACCTCGTCCTTGCGATCCGTGTTCGGATAGCGCTGCAAGACGGCCAACAATCGGCGCTCGGCCTCACGCGTCGGCTTCTGATCGCGATCCGGCGGCTGAATGCGTCGCATCTTCGCCAGTGCCACCTGCAAGAGCGCGTCATCCGCCAACGGGTGCGTGGGGAAGAAATTGGCGAAATCGGTGTATTCGACTTCCGCCTGCGCGAGCGCTTCCGACGTTCCCTCCAGATAGAACGAATCGGCAATGGCGAGTTTGGCGATCGGCAGATAGGGACTATCCGGATACGTCGTGATAAGCGTTTGCAGCAGCAAACGCCCGACGATGAATTTGTTCTTGCTCAACTCCGTCAATCCCTGCTCGAACAGCTCCTTATCGCGCCCAGGTCGCGCTTCCTCCAAGACGACCTTCTTGCCACGACCGCATCCGCCAAGGAGCAGGGCGGCGGAAGCGAGCAGGATGATCAACGCAAGCCGTTTGTCCCTCATGATCCCCCTCAACACGTTGTTCGCCTCTCGAAGCGTCGAGCTAATTCTACCATCTCTGCGACGACTTGGGCAGGGTCGGGCGCCGCGAAAATCGCCGATCCGGCTACGACCATCTCGACCCCGCCTTCCAGGACCTCCATGAGGTTCTCCACACCGATCCCTCCATCCATCTCGATCCGCGTCAGAAGACCGCGCTCGCGGATCATCGCGCGTAAGCGCCGCGCGCGATCGAGCGATGCGGGGATGAATCGCTGTCCTCCCCATCCCGGATTCACCGACATGAGCAGGACGAAATCGGCATACTCCAGCGCTTCCTCGATGGCCCACAGGGGCGTGGCGGGATTCAAAGCGATGCCCGCGCGGCAACCCAGCTCGCGAATTCGCGTGAGCGTCCGATGTAAATGCGGACTCGCCTCCACATGGACCGAGATATAGTTCGCCCCAGCGCGCGCGAAGTCCTCCAGGTAACGCTCCGGCTCGACGATCATCAGATGCACGTCCAGCGGCAACGTCGTCACTCGACGAACGGCCTCCACCACCAGCGGTCCGACGGTGATGTTGGGAACGAAGCGCCCGTCCATCACATCAATGTGAATGAGAGAAGCCCCGGCTCGCTCCACCAAAGCGATCTGCTCCCCCAAACGCGCGAAATCCGCTGAGAGAATGGATGGGGCGATGTGAATCATCGCTCCGGCCTCCTCTGTGGCGAAGGCTCGGATGGCTCGCCACGCGCTTTCAACTCCGGCGAGGCGAACGGCGGGCGCTCCTCAGTCAACGGAGGAGACGAAGCGTGAGGTTGTGCCTCTCCCGCTTCGAGAGAAGCCGGCTCCGATGATGATCGTTCGCCGGAACCAGGGGCTTTTCGCTCCATGGCTTCCGGCGACGGCGCGCGATCGGAAGGACGCGGTCCCAAGCTCACGTTGACGCGCAGTGGCTGACCGCGCTTGACGCTCATCCCCGGCGGCGGCCATTGCTCAACGATGAACTGGGCCGGATAGCGCTCGTCGTAGACGGTGCCTTTCACCTGAAGCTTCAAGCCCGTGCGCTCGGCCATGCGTTCAGCTTCCGAGAGCGGCTTGCCCACCAAAGCCGGAGTCCGCACGACCGGCTGACGCAGCACAAGATACATCGCGACCGAAGCGCTCAGGACGAAGACGACGAGCGCGCTCACGACGATCGAAAGCTCGCGCCCCAGGTTCAGCAACCGCCGCATCACCCCTCCCTTGCTCGGGAAGTGTAGCACGGCCCTTACGGAAGCGCCACATCCACGACGATGGGCGCGTGATCCGAGACCGGTTGCTCCTGATACGTCAAGCCCGAGAGCGTCTGCGGACGCACGCTCGACACTCCGGACTCCCCATCTTGAACTTCTCCCTCAGCGAGCGGACGCAACGCGCGCGCGGCGAACCAATCGAGCCGAAGTCCGATCCGACAGCCATACGGCTGGTACTTGCGGATCACCCACGCGTGCGAGAATCCCGGCACGTAGTGCGCATCTTCGGCGACTTCGACCGGAAGGATGTGTGTCGGCGTTTCGTCATTCCACTCGCGGTAGTGATAGCCGCGCTGGCGCAATACGTCGAAGAGCGGCTCGCGCCCGCGATCGGGATAGCGAAGGTCGCGTTGCATGCGCTCGGCCGAACACAACAGAATGCGCAACAATTCCCGAAGCGCGCGCCATCGCGTGCCTCGCGCGAACGTGCTCGTATTCCAATCGCCAGCCAGCAGCACGGGGACGTCCGTCCCCTCCAAGGCATCGAGGATCGCCGCCATCTGTCGCGCGCGCTCGCGCGGCGTCGTGCGCGTCTCCAGGTGCGTGCAGACGGCGCGCAAAAGTTTCCCTCCCGGCAGCTCTACATCCGCGATCAGGGCGATCCGCCGACCGAAGCGCTTCTCACCAAACTCGAAATATTCGAAGCACTGCGGGAGCGAGAGAATCCGCGCCGCGCGCACGGGATAGCGCGACAAGATGGCATTGCCCTGCAACGCCGTCGTATTCTCCCCGGGCAGCTCGCGTTCGGCCCCGACGCCTTTAGTCAACTCCACATACGCGGGCGCGAAGACGCCGTGCATCCCGAGCGAGCGACTGAGCGCCTCGGTGATGTCTCGATTCCCCGATCGGTTCATACCGTGATCCACTTCGTTGAGGAAGAGCAGATCGGCCTCTCGCAAAATGGGATGCGTCTCCAGAAGATGGCGCAGACCTTCGAAGCGCTTTCCCTTCTCGATGTTCCACTGAACAGCGCGCAAGAACGCGCGCACGCGCGGCCGCACGCCATCGCGCACGTACCACTGCACGGTCTCCAGAAGCGCGCGCAGTCGCTCGGCGTGCCGACGGTAGAAGTCCGAAGCATAGAGCGCCCGCAACGTCGCGAATTGTCTCAATCCCCGAATGAGATCCGCATGCGCGATCTCCCGTTCTCCACGCATCCCCGACATCCTCGCCCGATGGAATGCGAAGAACAGCCCGAACTTCAAAACGCGCCGTCTCCCCGCAAGCGCCGCACATCGCGAGGCTGCAGACGATCGGCGAAGAGCGCGAGAAAATTCTCCGTCGTCTGCCGGGCGACAGCCTCCAGCGATTCTCCCCACACGTCGGCGAGCCGACGAGCGACCTCGCGCACAAAGAGCGGTTCGTTCCGCTTCCCGCGATAGGGGACGGGAGCCAGATAGGGGCAATCGGTCTCGATCAGGATGCGCTCGCGCGGCAATGCGCGGACCACTTCGACGAGCGCCGACGCATTCCGAAACGTGATGATGCCCGAGAACGAAATGTACAACCCCAACTCCACGCATCGGCGCGCCATCTCCAAGCTCCCCGTGAAGCAATGCATCATACCGCGCACGCGAGGCCCATGCTCCTGCAAGAGCGCGAGGGTATCGGCCTCCGCTTCGCGCGAATGGATGATGACGGGGAGCCCTCGACGTTCGGCCACCTGCAGTTGCCGACGGAAGACCTCGCGCTGCACCGGACGAGGAGAATGATCGTAGTGGTAATCGAGCCCGATCTCCCCCCAGGCGATGACCTTGGGATGAGCAGACAGCGCGAGCAATCGCTCTTCCAAGTCCGCCGTGTACGTCTTCGCATCGTGGGGATGAACGCCGAGCGCCAGATAGATCCCGTCGTGCGCCTCCGCGAGGGCGAGCGCGCGCTCGAACGTCGGCTCCGGTCCACTCAATGCGACATCGAGGATCACGGCGACGCCACCAGCGCGAGCTCGCGCGAGCACCTCGTGGCGATCAACATCGAATTCGGGAGCATTCACATGCGCGTGCGCATCCGCGAAGATGCTCATCGCAGCTTCGCCCCGCTTGGCACGTCCTCCAGGAATCCAGCGAGCACCGGACGTTCTTCCGGCCCCACGACGGCTGCCAACACCATACCCCGCGATTCGATCCCCCGGACCTTCCGTGGCTGCAAGTTCGCCACGAGGATCACCTTTCGTCCGACCAGTTCTTCCGGTCGGTAATAGGGAGCGATCCCCGCGACGACCTGTCGCGGCTCCGCTTCGCCGATGTCTACCAGCAATCGCAGGAGCTTATCCGCTCCCGCCACCTTCTCGGCGAAGACCACAGTCCCCGCGCGCAAGTCCACGCGCGCAAATTCCTCAATAGTGATCGATGACGGCGATGCCGGCGAATGACCTTGACTCTCGATCTCTGCCATAATCCTCTCCTTGTCCATCCTGGGAAAGAGTGGGCGCACCTCGCCGATGCGGGCTCCGGCCATCGGCGCCTCGAACTCGAGCGCGATCGGATTCACGTGAGCGGGCTCATCGGGAAGTCCCAGCTGCCTCCAGAGCGCGCGCATGGTCTCCGGAAGGACGGGAGCTAGCAGCACGGCCAATACCCGCAGGGCGCGCACGGCGATGGCGAGCACGGTCTCCACGCGCGCTCGCTCTTCGGGACGACGCGCCAGATCCCATGGCTTCGTGTCCGAGAGATATTTATCCACGCGGGCGATCAGCCCCCAGGCGGCTTCTAAGGCCCGGCTGAAATTGTACGCGTCGAATTCGGCGATGAATGTGCGGATCGTCGCCTCAATGGCCGCCCGAATCTCCTCCTCGTATCCCCCCAACGCGCGCGTCGAGATCGAAGGGAGACTCCCCCCGCAGAACCGCTGCACCATCGTGAGCGTGCGACTGGCGAGATTCCCCACCCCATCGGCCAGATCAGCATTCGCGCGCTCGATGAGCGCTCCGTAGGTGAAATCGGCATCCTCGCCGAAGACCATCTCGCGCAAGCAGAAGTAGCGCACGACATCGCGCGGGAAGAAGCGGCGCAGCACAGCCAGGTCAATGACGTTGCCGAGGGTCTTGGACATCTTGCGCCCCCCCGAGAGCCACATCCCGTGCGCATAGACCGTGCGCGGCAGCGGCAGTCCCGCCGCCATCAAGAACGCCGGCCAGTAGACGGCGTGGAAGCGCAGGATGTCCTTGCCCACGATGTGCACGTCGGCCGGCCAATACCGTTCGAAGATCGGGCCCTCGCTGATCCCCGCTGCCCGCAAATGTTCCCCATCGTTCCCCCAGCCCAATGCCGTGATGTAATTCGACAGGGCATCGAACCACACGTACATCGTATGCTGCGGATCCTCGGGAACCGGTACTCCCCATCGAACCGAGACACGACTGATCGAGAGGTCCTTCAACCCGCCTTTGACGAAACTCACCACCTCGTTGTAGCGCGAGGTCGGACGCACGCACTCGGGATGCTCTCGATAATAAGCCAGCAGCCGATCTTGAAACGCTGAGAGGCGGAAGAAGTAACTCTCTTCAGCCACGCGTTCCGCCGGACGATTGTGCAGCTCGCACAGCGGCGGGCGTCCCGGCTCTTCCTCCTCTTTGAATTCCGCACAGGCCGGACAGAACCAGCCCTCGTATTGTCCCTTGTAGATGTATCCGGCCTCGTGCACGCGCCGCCACAACGCTTGCGCCCCGCGGTGATGATAGGCATCCGACGTGCGAATGAAATAACTCGGCTCCAGGCCGAAATCCCGAATCATGCCCTTGAACGCTTCGGCCATCTCATCGCAATGCGCCTGTGGGGAGACGCCTCGCTCGCGCGCGATGCGTTCGATATTTTGCCCATGCTCATCCGTGCCCGTCAGGAAGAACGTGTCGTACCCGCATTGCCGCTTATAGCGGGCGAGCGTATCGGCCACCAATGTCGAGTAGAGATGTCCCAGATGCGGGAAGCTGTTGACGTAGTAGATGGGCGTGGTGACATAGAACGTCTTCATCACCCCTCCCTGTCGCGGCGCCGAAATGCCACAAGCGCCGCCAGCATGACTTCTCGCACCGGCACCCGATGGCGCTCGGCTGCCTGCCGACAGACATCGAACTCCGGGGCCGCGTTCACGATCTCACCGTCCAAGGTGGCGACCTTCACCGGGATCGGCCCATACGGCGTCTCCACCGAGACCACCTCGCGGGCCAACGCGCGCCGCTCAACCTCATAG
Organism: Blastocatellia bacterium; assembly: GCA_025055075.1. Taxonomy (NCBI): domain Bacteria; kingdom Pseudomonadati; phylum Acidobacteriota; class Blastocatellia; species Blastocatellia bacterium. The sequence goes on along the minus strand of JANWYV010000022.1, from coordinate 51,288 downwards.
AAGCGCACGCCGAGCGTCGGCGTCTCGCGAAAAAGGAGCGTCAAGAGCGCCTCTCGATCCTCGGGCCGACACAGGAGGGTGAGCAGCGTCCCCAATCTCCCTTTCTTCATCACGACAGGAACGGCGAAGGCCTCGAGCGCCCCTGCCTGCAACGCTCGCTCCACGACGTGGCCGAGGATCTGCGGGCTGGCATCGTCCAAGTTGGTTTCGAGCATGAGTAAGCGCTCCCGTCCCGACGCCGCACGCGTCTCCCCAAGCATCACCCGCAGGAGATTCGGAAAATCGGGGAAATCCCGGGTTCCTGCTCCATAGCCGATCCCCTCCAGACGCATCTCCGGCATCGGCCCGAAGTCCTCGCAAAACGTCGCCAGCAGCGCCGCTCCTGTCGGCGTCACCAGCTCCGCCTCAATGTCGCTCGTGTACACGCGCGCCCCTTTGAGTAACTCTGCCGTCGCTGGAACTGGAACCGGATATCGCCCATGCGCGCATCCGAGGAATCCTCGCCCCAAGTGAACCGGCGACGCGAGAAATCGCTCGATCCCCAATAGCTCGAACCCCACGCACGCGCCCACGATATCCACGATCGAATCCACGGCACCCACTTCGTGAAAGGTGACCTCCTCGACGGCACATCCGTGCGCCCGCGCCTCGGCCTGCGCCAATCGGTGGAAGACCTCCTCCGCTCGTCTCTTCACCCTCTCCGAGAGTTCTGACGCTCGAATGATTTGCACGATCTCCTCAAGCCGCCGATGCGGATGTCCCGCCCCGTGAGCGTGCGCATGATCCTCTCCCTCGATCCACACATCGAATTTCGTACCCCGCAGGTGCGCGCGGCGAACTTCGCTCCGCCGCAATTCATATCCGCGAAGCGGCAGCTTCGCTAATTCGCTTCTGAGCGCGTCGAAATCCAGACCGAGGTCGAGCAGCGCCCCCAAGATCATGTCGCCGCTCGCTCCCGCGAAACAGTCGAAGTAGAGCGTGCGCCCCATCACTCGTCCTCCACTCCACCTTCTGACGGAGAGAGCAACGGCAAGACCTCTCCTGCTCGACCGAGGATCGTGATATCCGCGATCTCCGTGATCGGCGTCGTCTCCGGGTTCACCTCGATCACCAACGCGCGATTCTGCTGGGCGAGCACAGGGAGCGCGGCTGCCGGATAAACCACGGCCGAGGTCCCAACGACGAGGAAAAGGTCGCACGTCGCCGTCGCCGCTACCGCTTGTGCGAAGATCGCCTCCGGCACAGCCTCTCCGAACAAGACGACATCAGGCCGCAAGAGCCCCCCGCACGCCGAACAGCGCGGCGGGATCTCCGGAAGCGGCACACGACGATCTTCCGCCTTCAAGTCACACCGCATGCAGCGAACCCGCCAGAGACTGCCGTGCAATTCCAGCACGTTGTGACTTCCCGCTCGTTGATGCAATCCATCCACGTTCTGCGTGATCACCGTGAGCCGCTCGAAATGTCGCTCCCAAGCGGCGATCGCTCGATGCGCCGGATTGGGCTCAGCCCGTTCGATCACTTCCCGACGATAGGCATACCATTCCCAGAACGTGACCGGATCCGCGCGAAGCATCTCTGGGGTCGCAATCTTCTCTACCGGCAGCCCCTTCCACACGGGCGCCCCTCCGCCACCGCGAAACGTCGGCACACCGCTTTCCGCTGAAACTCCTGCCCCCGTCAGCACGGCGACTGCCCACGCTTCGCGAAATCGCTCCTTGAGTTCCTCCGTAACGCGTTCGTAGATCATTACACGACCGCGCGGTATCCGCACCGCGCGAAAGCATTAATCTTATCGGCGACTCCCCGGGAAAACAAGCACACGAATGACATGGGGACGCCCGACCTCGGAGGGCCGTCCTGGCGATCACGGGGAAAGACGGTCGGCGAAACTTGACAAATTAGTCAGGTTTTGCCAGACTTGAGCGTGGTCGTTCTTGGAGGGGGCGATGCGGATTACGGCGCAAGAGGAATATGGCCTTCGCTGCCTGCTGCAACTGGCGTTGCAGCCGGAAGGGGAACCGTTGACCGTTCGGGAGATCGCCCGGCGTGAAGGGCTTTCGACGGCTTATGTGGAGAAGCTCCTGCATCTGCTCAGTCGCGCCGGTCTGACCCGCAGCGTGCGTGGACAAAGTGGTGGTTATTGCTTGAGTCGCTCGCCACAGGAGATCTCGCTCGGGGAGATCATCCGCGCGCTCGGCGGGTTCGTTTCCGACGCCGAGATCTGCAATCAGTTCACGGGGAATTTGGACTATTGCGTCCACGTGAACAATTGTGGGATTCGACCACTCTGGCGCGTGGCATTTTACATTCAAAGCATGCTCGATCGTATCCCTCTCTCGGCCTTGCTCCACGATGAGCAAAAGGTCGAGCGCGATCTCTTGGAGACGGGCCGATCGAGCTTCATCGCCGTGTGAGGTTTTTTGCGCGCAATGATGACTTTTTAGTGAGGATTCCAGGAGGTGGCTATGGCGACGCCGACGAACGTCATCGAGGAACTGGTCAACCGGGAATACCGGTATGGCTTCGTCACGCCGGTGGAGGAGGAGGTCTTCCCGCCAGGGCTGAACGAGGACATCATTCGCAGGATCTCGGCCAAGAAGAACGAGCCGGAATGGCTGCTGGAGTGGCGACTGCGCGCCTATCGGTATTGGGCGAAGCTCGTGGAAGAAGGCGCCGAGCCCCGATGGGCGAACGTTACGTATCCTCCCATTGATTATCAGGCGATCCGCTATTACGCGGCTCCCAAGCGGCGGCCGAAGAGCCTGGACGAGGTGGATCCGGAGATTCGCCGGACGTATGAGAGGCTCGGCATTCCCCTGGAAGAGCAGGAGCGGCTGGCCGGCGTGGCCGTGGATGCTGTTTTCGATAGCGTCTCGGTGGCGACGACCTTCCGTCAAAAGCTCGCCGAATTGGGCATCATCTTCTGCTCCTTCTCTGAGGCCGTACAGGAGTATCCGGAACTCGTGCGGAAATGGCTCGGCTCGGTCGTGCCCTACACGGATAACTTCTTCGCCGCGCTCAACTCGGCCGTCTTCAGCGATGGGTCTTTCGTCTATGTCCCCAAGGGGGTGCGCTGTCCGATGGAGCTTTCCACCTACTTCCGCATCAACGCCTCGCAGACGGGACAGTTCGAGCGCACGCTCATCATCGCCGATGAAGGGGCGTATGTGAGCTATCTGGAAGGTTGCACGGCCCCCATGCGCGACGAAAACCAACTCCATGCCGCCGTTGTGGAACTGATCGCCCTGGACAACGCGACGATCAAGTATTCGACCGTCCAGAACTGGTATCCGGGCGATCGTGAGGGGCGCGGCGGTATCTACAACTTCGTCACCAAGCGCGGCAAGTGCTTGGGGCGCAACTCGAAGATCTCTTGGACACAGGTCGAGGTCGGTTCGGCTATCACGTGGAAATATCCGAGCTGCATCTTGATCGGCGACAATTCGGTGGGCGAATTCTATTCGGTGGCTGTGACCAATCACTATCAACAGGCCGACACGGGAACGAAGATGATCCACATCGGGAAGAATACGCGGAGCACGATCATCTCCAAGGGGATCTCAGCGGGTCATGGGCAGAACACCTATCGCGGGATGGTGAAGATCATGAAGGGGGCTACGGGAGCGCGGAATTATTCGCAGTGCGATTCGCTGCTTCTGGGCGACAAGTGCGGCGCGCATACGTTCCCCTACATCGAGGTGCACGAGCCGACGGCGCAGTTGGAGCATGAGGCGACGACCTCGAAGATCAGCGAAGAGCAGCTCTTCTACTGTCGGCAGCGCGGGCTCTCGGCCGAAGATGCCATCTCCATGATCGTCAATGGCTTCTGCAAGGAGGTGCTGCGCGAGTTGCCGATGGAATTCGCCGTCGAAGCCCAGAAACTCCTTGGCATCAGTTTGGAGGGAAGTGTCGGATGAGCAAGCGACCACTTTTGGAGATTCGGAACCTTCGCGTTCGCGTGGACGGGCAGGAGATCCTCAAGGGGATCGCGCTGACCGTATATCCGGGAGAGGTCCATTCGATCATGGGGCCCAATGGCTCTGGCAAGAGCACTCTCGCTCAGGTATTAGCCGGACGCGAGATCTATGAGATCGTCGAAGGGGAAGTCCTCTACGACGGGGAGGACCTCTTGCTGATGCCCCCGGAGGAACGGGCGCGCCGAGGGATCTTCCTCGCCTTTCAATATCCGGTCGAGATCCCGGGCGTGAGCAACCTCTACTTCCTCAAAGCCGCCGTGAACACCATCCGCAAGCAGCGGGGGTTGCCGGAGCTGGACGCCATGGAATTTCTCACGCTCGCTCGCGAGAAGGCGAAGCTTGTCGAGCTGGACGAGAACCTGCTGCAGCGGGCGGTGAACGATGGCTTCTCCGGTGGGGAGAAGAAGCGGAACGAGATCTTCCAAATGGCGCTGCTGGAGCCGAGGCTCGCCATCTTGGATGAGACGGATTCGGGTCTGGACATTGACGCCCTTCGCATCGTCGCGCAGGGGATCAATGCCCTGCGCCATCCGGATCGCGCCATCGTCCTCATCACTCACTATCAGCGGCTGCTCAACTACGTCACCCCGGATGTCGTGCACGTCCTCTACGATGGCCGCATCGTGAAATCGGGGGGGAAGGAGCTGGCCCTGGAGCTGGAAGAGAAAGGCTACGGATGGATCGCCGAAGAGATCATCGGCTCGCTGCGCTCATGAACGACGCGATGTTCGGTCGAAGCGAAGAGAAGACGCTATATCGGGCCCATTTCGCGGAATGGAACGAAATCGTTCGTCAGCAAGAGCCGGCATGGCTGCGGGCTCGTCGAGAAGCGGCTTTTGCTCGCTTCGAGGCCTTGGGATTCCCGACGACGCGCCAAGAGGAATGGCGCTTCACGAACCTTGCGCCTATGCTGCGCGTCCCGTTTCAATTGGCCGTCGCCCGATCAGAACGCTCACTCCTGGAGGAGTGGCTCGCCCCTTATCGGGAATGGATGGCGCATCATCTCGTCTTCGTGAACGGACATTTTGTGGGAGAGATTCCGGCCGGCGATCATCCGCCGAGACTCCTCGCGCGGGGAATCCGCGCGCTCCTTCGCGAGGAACCGGATCTTGTGAAGCCCTATTTGGCCAGTCTGGAGGAAAGGACGACGAATGCCTTCGCCGCGCTGAACGCGGCTTTCCTCACTGATGGGGCGTTCGTGCGAATCCCGCGAGGTGCCATTGTGGAGACGCCTATTCATCTCCTTTTCCTCGCCCTCGACGAGGGAGCGCCCATAGTCACCCATCCTCGGAATGTGATCCTCGCCGAGGAAAATAGCCAAGCGACGATCATCGAGAGCTATGTGAGTCTCGGCGATGGCCAGTACTTCACCAACGCCGTCACGGAGATCTGGGCAGGGGAGAACGCCATCGTGCAGCATTATAAGGTGCAGCGCGAAAGCTCCGCGGCCTTCCACATCGCGAGCGTGGGCATCACGGAAGAACGCACGGCGACGGTCCTCGATTTCTCCATCGCACTCGGAGGAGCGTTGGCGCGGACGGACATCGTGGCGCTCTTGAAAGGCGAAGGCGCCGAATGCACGTTGAACGGCTTTTACTGGGCGCGGGGCCAACAGCTCGTGGATCACCATACGGTGATCGAGCATGTGGCGCCACACGGCACGAGCCGTGAATTCTACAAAGGCATCCTCGACGACGAAGCTCGTGGGGTCTTCGATGGGACGATCGTCGTGCGCCCGGGGGCGCAGAAGACCGACGCCCGACAAGTGAACAAGAACTTGCTGCTCTCGACCGAAGCGTTGGTCAACACGAATCCGCGCCTGCAGATCCTCGCCGATGATGTGAAGTGCAGTCATGGCGCGACCACCGGGCATCTGGACGAAGATGCGCTCTTCTATTGCCGCTCGCGCGGCTTGGACGCGGAGACGGCGCGCGAGATGCTCACGTATGCGTTCGCCTCGGACATCCTCAATACGATCGCCTTTGGTCCCTTGCGGCGCTCTGTCGGGGAATGGGTCTTGACGGAGTGGCCCGAAGGAGAGAAGCTCAAGGAGTTGCTATGAACGCTGTGAATCCGGCCTGTTCGTCCACGACGTCTTTTGATGTGAGGCATGTTCGAGAGGATTTCCCAGCCTTGTGGCAGCAGGTGAACGGAAAACCCCTCGTTTATTTGGATAACGCGGCCACGACGCAGAAGCCGCGCCAGGTTCTAGAAGCGGTGCGACGCTTCTACGAAGAGGACTGCTCGAATGTGCATCGGGGCGTGCACACGTTGAGTCAACGAGCGACCGAAGCTTATGAGCGCGCGCGGGAGAGCGTCCGACGATTCCTCAACGCCCGATCCGAGCAGGAGATCGTCTTCGTCCGAGGGACAACTGAAGCGATCAATCTGGTGGCCCATAGCTTCGGCCGGCGATACGTGCGAGCGGGCGATGAGATCCTCATCTCGGCCATGGAACATCACTCGAACATCGTGCCGTGGCAGATCCTCTGTGAGGAGACGGGCGCGCGGCTTCGCGTCGCTCCGATCAACGATGCGGGAGAACTGCTGCTGGAGGAATTCGAGCGACTTCTGAATCCACGCACGCGGCTCGTCGCCATCACGCACTTGTCGAATGCCCTGGGGACGATCGTTCCCGTTCGGGAGATCATCCGACTCGCCCATGAACGGGGCATCCCAGTTTTGCTCGATGGCGCGCAAGCCGTCGCCCATCTGAAAGTGGACGTGCAGGAGCTCGATTGCGACTTCTATGCGTTCTCCGGGCACAAGCTCTATGGGCCGACGGGAATCGGCGTCCTCTACGGGAAGGCGGAATGGCTGGAGGCGATGCCCCCGTATCAGGGCGGGGGGGATATGATCAGTTCGGTGACGTTCGAGAGAACGACCTACAATCGGCTGCCCTACAAGTTCGAGGCGGGGACGCCGCACATCGCAGGCGCCATTGGTCTGGGCGCCGCGATCGAATATGTGACGGCGCTCGGCCTGGAGGCCATCGCGGCTCATGAGCGCGATTTGCTCACATATGCCACGGAAGCCATCTCAGGGATCCCGGGGGTGCGCCTCATTGGCACTGCACGTGAAAAAGCGAGCATCCTTTCATTCACACTCGAAGGCATCCATCCTCACGACATCGGGACGATCTTGGATCAAGAAGGGATCGCCATTCGGGCGGGTCATCACTGCGCGCAACCGGTCATGGAGCGCTTCGGCGTGCCGGCGACGGCGCGCGCCTCTTTCGCCCTCTACAACACGAGGGAGGAAGTGGACGCGTTGGTGAGGGCTTTGGAGAAGGCGCGGGAGGTGTTCGGGCTATGACCGATCTGCGCGATCTCTATCAAGAGGTATTGCTCGATCACAGTAAGCGACCGCGAAATTTCGGTGTCCTGGAAGACGCCGATCATACGGCCGTCGGGCATAACCCGCTCTGTGGAGACAAGGTCGTCGTCTACCTGCGGATGGAAGGGGACCGGATCGCCGAGATTCGCTTTCAAGGCCAGGGATGCGCCGTCTCGCAAGCTTCGGCTTCGATGATGACCGAGAGCGTCAAGGGCAAGACGCGCGCGGAAGCGGAAGCGCTGTTCGAACGCTTCCACGAATTGCTCACGAGCAAAGATTCCGACGTCGCCGAAGCTCCCGAATTGGGGAAGCTCGCGATCTTCGCCGGCGTGCGGAAATATCCTGTTCGCGTCAAATGCGCGACGCTCGCGTGGCACACCTTGCGCGCGGCTCTCGAACAGAAGGCCGAGACGGTCTCAACTGAATGAGACCGCCGGAGGGAGGGGATCTATGGAGGAGATTCGACCGACATCGCCATCGGAACCGGTGACGACGCCTGCGGAGTCCAATGCTTCGGCGGATTCGGCCACGTCGGCAACGTCCACAGCGGAGCTGCGGGAGAAGATCATCGCGGTGCTGCGGACCTGTTACGATCCGGAGATTCCGGTCAACATCTACGATCTCGGCCTCATCTACGACATCGAGATCACGCCCGAAGGGGCGGTGACCGTGCGCATGACGCTCACGGCCCCAGGATGTCCGGTCGCCTTCTCGCTTCCCCTCGAGGTCGAGGCGAAGCTACGCGGCATCGAAGGCGTGACTGATGCTCGTGTGGAGCTCGTGTGGGATCCGCCGTGGACGCCGGATCGGATGAGCGAGACGGCGCGCTTGCAATTGGGCTGGTGGTGAACGCGCGCGAGGGCTGATCCATGCTCACGCGCGAACTGGATCGCACGGGCGTTCAGGTTCCGATCATCGGTCAAGGGACATGGCGCATGGGCGAACGCGCCGCGCGCGAGCGGGAGGAGATCGAAGCCTTGCGCTTGGGGTTGGATCTCGGCCTCACGCACATTGACACGGCCGAGATCTATGGGAACGGACGCACGGAGGAATTGGTCGGAAAAGCCATCGCGGGACGCCGTCACGAAGTCTTCCTCGTGAGCAAAGTCTATCCCGAACATGCTTCATACAAGGGAACGATTCGGGCTTGTGAGCAGAGCTTGCGTCGCTTGCGCACCGATTATCTCGACCTCTATCTCGTCCACTGGTGGAGCGATCGTCACCCGATCGAAGAGACGATGCGCGCGATGGAGGACTTGGTGGCGGCTGGGAAGATCCGCTTCATCGGGGTGAGCAACTTCACTGTCGAGCAATTGGAACGCGCTCAACGCGCGCTGGCGCGCGAGCGGATCGTGTGCGATCAAGTCTGTTACCACCTGAAGGCGCGTCACATCGAATACCGCTTGCTCCCCTATTGCGAGCAACAGGGCATCGCCATCGTCGGATATTCTCCCTTCGGGAGCGGGGATTTCCCGTCACCGAGAAGCCGCGGTGGACGCGTGCTCGCCGAGATCGGGGCGAAATATGGGAAGACCCCGCATCAGGTCGCGCTCAATTTCCTCACACGGCGACCGAACGTGTTCACGATTCCGAAAGCCAGTCGTCCCGAGCACGTTCGAGAGAACGCCGAGGCTGTCGGCTGGACGCTCGCTCCTGAGGACCTCGCAGCCCTGGATGAAGTGTTCCCCCCGCCAACGCGGGATAGCCCTCTCCCGATGATCTAGATCATCGCCGTCGAGGTCGCGGCCGCGTCTGGCGTTCCATCACGGCGAGGATGTTCTTAGCGTCCTCCAGATGCTTGGGATCCTTCCCAATTTCGACGTACTTGGTCAGGAGCACCCGCGCCCGCCCCTTGTCGGCGTTGTAGAAGTTGTAGACGCCCAATTCGTAGTAGCTCTCGGCGTGGTTCGGATTCAGCTCGAGCACGCGCTCGAAGACTTGAGCGGCCATCTCGAGCTTGTTCTCTTGAACGAGTCGTTGGCCCAACTCGAAGAGGCGCTCATCCACGGGCTCGCCCAATTGCGTGTAGGCCTCCGTGTACGCGCGAATGGCGTCGGACAAGCGCCCCTCGTTCAAATAGAGCAGCGCGAGCGCTTGATGGTATTCCGGCTTGCGCGGGTTCAGCTCGATGGCCTTGCGATAGGCGGCGATGGCCTTGTCCGTCTGCTGCAGGCCGACATAGCATCGGCCCATGGCGAACCAGATCGAAGGCTCCTCGCGCGAGATCATCTGGCGCGCCGCCTCGTACTTTTGCAACGCCTCCTGATACTTTCCATCGCGCAGCAGTTGATCGCCCTCGGCCAGGATCTCGTTCGCCTTTTGAATCGTGGCGTATTCCTTGTGTTCGAGAATTTGGCTCTTCAAGCGCTGATACTCCGCCTCTTGCGGTCGCTGCCGAATCGCCTCGTCAATGACTTCGATGGCCTTGTCGTACTGACCATCATTGGCGTAGGCGAGAGCGAGATTGTAGCGGACGTCCGTATTCTCCGGCTGCAAAGCGAGCAGCTCGGAGAACTTGGCAATAGCCGTCTTGAAATCGCGATTCTGCATCGCCCGTTGCCCCGCCTCGTGCAACTCATCGCGTTTGCGGAATTCCGGCAGTCGCTCCATCACCTCCCGATACCGGGCCTCGTTGGGATTCATCTCGACGGCCATGCGGATCTGTCGCTCGCCTTCATCCCACTTTCGCTGTTGCGCGAGCGCCACACCGTAGAAGAATCGCGCTTCGGCATTCCCCGGAGCGATTTGGAGCAGTCGTTCCAACTTCTCGGCGGCCTCGGAAAAACGTTGCTGCTGCAGGGCCTGGAAGCCCTCTTGCAAGAGCTGATTCGCTTGCTGAATGAGTGCCGGGTCCTCGAAGTAGAGCCTCTTGGTCATCTCGCCCGCTTGAAAGTGCAGGGTCACGGCCGTCTCCTTCTCTGCGATCACGGTGAGCGGTTCGCGAGAGACCGGGTCGTATCCCTTGCGTCGTCCGATCACACGATACACGCCCGGATCGAGCTTCTTGAAAACGGCCTTTCCCTCTTTATCGCTCTTGGCCTCCAGGACCCTCTGCACCTGCAAGCTCATCACCGTGACGTTCACGTCCTTGAGCGGCTGACCCGCCGCATCCACGCACGTGATGACGAGCGTCCCTGCTCCTTGCGCCAACGCCTGCGAGGCTCCCCACGCGAGGCACAAGCTCACCACAAGCCCTGCGATCTTGCCCGTCTTCCTCATAAGTCCTCCTCTTCGTCGCGAGATGTTTCGGATAAAGAGTACCCAACCCCCTCGTCGGCGAGCAAGGCGAACGGCTTCGAGGCGAACGGCGCGACAGATGTTCATGATCTTGGGGGCGAGATGCCGAGCGCGCGCATGCGCCGATAGAGATGGCTGCGATCCATTCCCATAGCTTCAGCCGCGCGCGTGACGTTGCCATGATGTTCGGCGAGCTTCTGCAAGATGTATTGGCGCTCGAAGGCCTCAACAGCTTCTTGAAAGGTCTTATACTCGGCGCGCTCGGCGAACGCCAGAGGATCGCCGAGCAGGGGAGGGAGATCGTCGGCGTCCACGACTGGGCGCGCCCACATGATGACGATGCGTTCGACGATGTTCCGCAGTTCGCGCACGTTTCCCGGCCAGTGATATTCCTGCAGTCGGGCGATGGCCGCCGGCGTGAACTCCTTCGGCGTGCGCATATAGGCGCGGGAGAATTTCCGATTGAAATGCTCCACAAGCAGCGGAATATCCTCCACGCGCTCACGCAGCGGAGGGACGACGAAGGGGATGACGTTCAACCGATAGAAGAGGTCGTCGCGAAATTCGCCGCGCTCGATGAGCCGCTGCAGGTTTTTGTTCGTTGCCGCGATGACGCGCACGTCCACGTCAATCCACACATTGCTGCCGAGCGGTTGAATCCGTCCCTCTTCGAGCACGCGCAGAATCTTCGCTTGCGTGCGAAGGCTCATGTCGCCGATCTCATCCAGAAAGAGCGTGGCGCCATCGGCCAACTCGAACTTCCCCCGGCGCGCCGTCGTCGCGCCGGTGAACGCCCCTTTGACGTGTCCGAACAATTCGGATTCCACCAACTCTTCGGGAATGGCCGAACAATTGACCTCGACGAACGGTTTCCCGACGCGCCGCGAGGCGGCATGCAGCGCGCGCGCGACCAACTCCTTCCCCGTGCCGGATTCTCCATAGATGAGCACGCGCCCGTCCGTCGGCCCCACGAGAGCGATCTGCTGCCGGAGCGCCCGCATGGGGACGCTCTCCCCGATCATCTCGTAATCCCGCACGAGACGCTCCTGCAGCTCTCGCGCCTCTCGCTCCAAGCGCTTCTGCTCGATGGCATTCTTGACCGTGAGCAACGTCCGCTCCAGCGAGAGCGGCTTCTCCAGGAAATCGAACGCGCCGAGCTTGGTCGCCTGCACGGCCATCTGAATCGTCCCGTGCCCGGAGATGATCACCACGGCCGCATCGGGCGCCACCTCGCGCAACTTCCGCAGTGTCTCCAACCCGTCCATTCCAGGGAGCCAGATGTCCAGAAGCACGCAACTGTACGGCCGACGCTCGAACGCTGCCAAACAGGCTTCGCCGCTTTCGACAGCCTCGACGGTGAAGCCCTCATCCTCGAGGATGGCGGCGAGCGACTGTCGAATTCCCTCTTCGTCGTCCACGATCAGGATCGAGTGGGCCATAGCGACGATGACGAACGGTCGAGGACGGGCAGCTCGATGACGAAGCGCGCGCCGCGCGGCTCGTTCTCCTCCACCCAAATCGTTCCCCCGTGCTCGGCGATGATCTGTCGGACGATCGCCAAGCCCAATCCCATGCCCTTCGCTTTGTTCGAGAAATAGGGCGTGAAGAGCCTCTCCCGCACGCTCGGCGCAATTCCCGGTCCAGTGTCGGCGACGCTCACGCGGACGCGTCCGCGCTCGGGCAGATAGCGCGTGCTCACGGTGATCCGCTTCTCCCCCGGCACGCCATCGAGCGCTTCCACGGCGTTCTCGATGAGATTGACGAGCGCCCGCTTGAGCTGCTCAGCATCGAATCGAAGACGCGGCACATCCGGCGCCAGATCGGCCTCCAACACAATCCCCTCGGGACGCTCATCGTAAAGCTGCAAGGCCGCTCGAATCGCATCGTTGATCTCCCCTTCGACCAAGCGTGCCTCCGGCAATCGCGCGAATTGTGCGAACTCGTTCACCAACCGTTGAAGGGTCTGCACCTCGCTCTGGATAATCGCCGTTCCCTCCCGCACGATCCGGCGATATCGCTCTTCGGCGAGCGCCTTCGGATCGCCGAGCAGATGCTTGGCGATCCGTTCGGCCGAGAGCCGAATCGGCGTGAGCGGATTCTTGATCTCATGCGCCATGCGACGGGCGACTTCGCTCCAGACGGCCTGTCGCTGCGCTTGCACGAGCTCGGTGACATCTTCCAGCATGAGGACGGCGCCGCGCATCGCGCCCTCGGGGTCCCACAACGGTGAAGCCGTGAGGATGAGATGCCGCTGTCCCATCGGCGTCGGCCAATCTATCTCTTGCACAGCCCATCCCTCTGTGGACGCGCGCGCGATCACGCCCTCGACGATCGCCGCCTGTGCCTCGCCGAAGACTGAACGAAAGAGATCCACAGCCGTCTCCGCGGGCAATGGATCGGAGAGGCGCAGCATCTCGCGCGCCGCGCGATTCACGGTCGTGATCCGCCCCGACTCCTCGAAGGAGATGACGCCCGTGCTCAAGCTCTCCAACACCGTCTCGATATATCGGCGCCGCTCTTCCAGGGCGAGATTCATCGCCTGCAGCTCGCGAGCCGAAGCTTCCAGACGACGCCGGTTCTCCGAGAGTTCCGCGATCATTCGATTGAACGAGTCCACAAGCATGGCCAGCTCGTCCTCGGCCACACAAACGACGGGTCGCGAGAAATCTCCCCGCGCGACGTGCTGCGTCGCTTCGGCCAGGGCCTGAATCGGTTCGGTGATCCCCTTGGCCAAATACATCCCCGTCCACGTCGCGGCGAAAAGGAGCAAGAACGTGATCACACCGAGCACCTGCAGCGTGACGCGCCGCGTCTGCCCCTGCCGACGATGGAGCTGCTCATACGCCTCTTGCTGCCGGGACAGCGCCGCCATGACTCGGGCGATCTGCTGCGGAACCTCCGCCAGGAGAATGATCCCAGTGACGTTCGCCCCTTCAGAGGACGCACCGATGGGACGGCCGAGAACGACGAATCGCGCTTCATCCCCTTCGACGGGGAATGCCTCATACGAGCGTTCGGCCCGCACAGCGTCAATGGCCGCAGCGAACGCCTCCTCGAGATGCGGCGATCGCACGAAGCCCGGTTTCGTCCAGGTCCGCGGCTGAGTCCCTTGAATGAGGGTGATCTCCCTCACCTTCGGATGCTCCAACTCAGCGGCGATCGCGCGCTCTCGGGATCGAGCCTCTCCGACGGCCAATTGCCGCTCCATGCGATCGAGCGTCGCTCGAAGATCGGCCACCTCATCCTCCACATAAGCCCGCGCGAGCTTCTCCGATTCCCGCACGATATTGCGATATGGCTCGCCGAACCACTTCTCCAGCGTGCGATTGATGACGAGATAAGAGAACATGGCCAGGAAGACGAGCGGCAGGATCGAGATGAGGATGAAATATCGCACGAGCCGCGCCTTCAAATGCGAGCCGAGCTGACGCGCGCGCCGCTCTCGCATCAGCCGCAGCAGATTCCGCGCCAGAATGAAGGCGAAGACTGAGAAGGCGACGAAGTTGAACGCCGTCAACAAATAGAGGATCAGCGTCTCATCAGCGCTCACCACATCCATCGGCGGGATGCGCAAGACGCCGAGCAGAAGCAACACCATGAAGGCGATGAACGTTGCCGCCGAGAGGCTCAGGATCACTACCCACGCCCGCACGGGTGTTCGCTTCGGCTCCACCATAAGCGAGGGAATTGTACCAAACCCCCAATCGGGAGTTCCACGCGCTCCCCAAGATGCTGCGACAGCATGAGCACTCAGGGCGCGAGCGGTCTCACGCCCGATTGCCCTCGCCTTGATCTGACGCGCTGCCTCTTGAGGAATCCGACGCGGAACCCCGCGCACGAGCCTTCCGCGAGTTCAGCCGGGGCGCAGCGTTCGCTTGACAAGCGACGGAGGAGATGGCATATTCCCGCTTACAAATTGAACTCGAACGAAGGCTGAAATCCAAAATGGAGGCGTTCTTATGAGCCGAGCGCGATTCCCGCAAAGCTTCATCCTCTGGATTCTTCTCTTCGGAGGATTCGCGGGGGCGGTTTTCGCCCAAGCCTCCGATGCGATCCTCAAAGGGACCATCACCGACCAAACGGGAGCGGTGATCCCAAATGCGAAGGTCACCGTGCGGAATGTGAACACGGGATTTGAACGCGCGACGATGACTAATGAGGTGGGCTACTACTACCTCTCGCTTCTGCCCGTCGGCGAGTACGAGCTGATCGCGGAAGCGCCAGGTTTCGCGACGCTCAAGCGCAGCGGGATCCGATTGATGGTCGGACAAACGCTGACGCTCGACCTCACGCTTCAAGCCGCAGCGCTCGCGGAGGTCGTGACCGTGACGGCCGAACCCCCGATGGTGGAAGTCACGCGCACGCATGTCGCGGCTTCGGTCAACGATCGAGCGGTGGCGAACTTACCGGCACAAGGTCGTAACTTCCTCGATTTCATCCTCCTGACGCCTGGGGTCACGCGCGATCATCGCGCTGGAGATCTCAGTTTCGGCGGATTGCGAGGGCCGCTCAACAGCTTACAAATTGACGGCGTGGACAATAACAACACGTTCTTCGGCCAGACGCTCGGCCGCACGGGGTCCGGGCGCGCCCCATATCAGTTCAGCATTGACGCCGTCAAAGAGTTCCAGGTCAACACGAACAGTTATTCCGCGGAATTCGGTCGCGCTGGAGGAGCCGTCATCAACGTCGTGACGAAATCGGGCACGAATGAATTTCACGGCACGGCCTTCTGGTACTATCGGGATAAGGCGCTCAATGCCAACGACTTCTTCAGCAACGCCCGCCGTTTGCCCAAGCCTCCGTTTCACATCAACCAATTCGGCGGTAATGTCGGCGGCCCCATCGTTCGCGATAAGGCGTTCTTCTTCTTCCTCTATGACGGACAGCGCCAGAAGCTCCCCAACGTTGTCATTCCGGGCGGGCCGGGATTCGTCCCTCCCTCAGATCCGGACTCACAACGCGCCTTTCAATCCCTCCTGGCCTTGGCCCAGAGCTACAATCGGACGTTCGATCAAGACGTTTTCATGGGGAAGGGGGATTGGCAGATCTCTCCCGCACATCGCCTGAGCGGACGATATAATGCCCAACGCTTCACTGGTGGAAACCTGGAGAATCCCGGGCAGACGAGCGCTCTCGAACATACGGGGGATAGTCTGGTCTGGACCGACACACTCACCCTCTCGCTCAGCTCGACGCTCACGACGCGATGGCTGAATGAATTTCGCTTCCAATTCGCCCGCGACAAACAACCCGGGAAAGCCAACAGCGATAAGCCCGAAGCGGAGATCCGCGAGCGCGGACGCGTCGTGCTGACGATCGGTCGAAATTTCTTCAGCCCGCGCGAGACGACGATCCGCCGGTATCAACTCGTCAATAACCTCTCGGCCTTGATCGGGCGTCATGGGCTGAAGTTCGGCGTGGACATCAACATTGACCGCATCAAGAACTTCTTCCCCGGCCAATTCGGTGGGCAGTATTTCTTCGACAGCCTGGCGCAATTCGCCACGGGACGCCCCTCGCGCTACGTGCAGGCCTTCGCTGGTGAGGGCACGACAGGTCCCCTGACATTTCCTCACAACAGCGAATTCGCCGGATTCTTCCAAGACGATTGGCGCGTGACGCCGCGCCTCACGCTCAATCTCGGGCTTCGCTACGACCTCCAGAACATCGCCGATCCCCCGACGCGAAATCCCGATCCGGGGCTGGCCGCGCTCGGCCTTCGGACCGACCGCATCAATCTCGACAAGAACAACTTCGCGCCGAGGTTCGGATTCGCTTGGAGTCCGTTGGCCAGCCATCGGCTGGTGATCCGAGGCGGCTACGGCATCTTTTATGCGCGAACGCCTTCGATCATGGCGGCTCAGGCTCACTCCCAGAACGCGATCAACGTGCGCGTGCTCACGTTCACGGGCGATCTCGTGCCGACGTACCCGCAACGCTTCGATCGGCCTCCAACTGGAGGCGTTCCCTCCCCACCGAGCATCTTCGTCTTCGCCCCGGATTACGTGAATCCCTATGTCCAGCAAGGAAGCCTAGGGGTGGAATACGAGCTGGCGCCCAATCTCTCGATCTCGGCGAATTATCTCGCTGTGAAGGGAACGCATTTGCAGCGCACGCGCAACATCAATCTGCTCCCTCCCGTGCTCGCTCAGATCGAGATCGTCGGAGAAGGCATCCGGACGTACCGTCGCTTCCCCGGACGCCTGCTCCCTCAGTTCGTCCGCATCAGCCTCTTCGAGAGCACGGCGAATTCGATCTATCACGGCGCGGCCTTTCAGGTCCACAAACGATTCTCGCACAACGTCCAATTCCTCCTCTCGTACACGATCTCCAAAGCGATTGACGATACGCCGGATGCGACCTCCGTCGTCGCCTTCAGCAGTGGCGATGACGCCAAGCAGGTGCAAGATCCCTTCAACCTCCGCGATGATCGAGGGATCAGCTACACGGACATTCCCCAACGCCTCGTCCTCAGTTGGATCTGGGACCTCGCCTATGCGCGGAATCTGCAGAATCGTGTGGCGCGCGCGATCCTCGGAGGATGGTCCGTGAGCGGGATTTTGACGGCACAATCCGCTCCCGCTTACTCGGCCCTGGTCGGGACCGATCTCAACAATGACACCAATGCGCGGACGGATCGCGTGCCGGGATTCGGGCGCAACACATTCCGCGGATTCAACTTCGTCAGTCTCGATCCGCGCCTGACCCGCGAGATCGCTTTAGGAGAGAAGGCGAAACTTCACTTCATCTTCGAAGGGTTCAACATCCTCAATCGGACGAACTTTCGGACGATCACCTTGGGCGGGGCCTTGCCGAGCGTGAACGCCATCATGTACACGCTCGCCACAAGTGGGCCCAACGCGGGGAAGCTCGTGCGCCGCACTGACTTCGGCACGCCGACGGAGACGTTCGACCCTCGAATCCTGCAACTCGCGGTGAAGATCGTGTTTTGAAGCTGACGAAGAGGGGAAGAGGGTCTCGGCGGCACGCCTCAGGTCGAGACCCTCTCTTCTCTCACGCGCGAGCCACTTGCCAAGCCCGCCAGGATGAGGGAGAGGGTCATCCCTGAGATTCGCCTTCTTCGCGAACGACTTGAATCCGAATTTCGGCCGTCACCTCGCGATGGAGCTTCACGGGGATTGTGTACTCGCCCAGGTACTTGATCGGGTGTTCGATGAGGATCTTGCGCCGATCCACATCAATCCCCCGCTCGGCCAACGCCGCGGCGATGTCCATCGCGGTGACGGATCCAAAGAGCATATCCTGATCCCCAACCTTGCGCGGGAATGTGAGGACCAACTCCTTGAGCCGTTCGGCCACAGCTTCGGCCTGCGTTCGCTCCCGCATTTCCCGACGCTCAAGGAGCCGTTTCTCCTGCTCGACCGCCTTTATGTTCGCCGCTGTGGCGAGCACGGCCAACCCGCGCGGCAGGAGATAATTCCGCGCATAGCCGGCCTTCACGCGCACGATCTGTCCCCTTCGTCCCAAATGCTCCACGTCTTCCCGTAGTAAGACTTCGACCGTCGCCATAGGCAATCCCCCCTTGCGCCCGAGGCCTCCGCGGCTCAATCCGTCACATATGGCAAGAGTGCGATGTTACGCGCCCGTTTGATCGCGCGCGTCAACATGCGCTGATGCGGAGCACATACGCCGGAGAGGCGGCGCGGCATGATTTTCCCTCGCTCGGGGATGAAGGCCTTCAACGTCTCGACGTCCTTGTAATCAATCCAATCCACCTTCTCCCGACAGAATCGGCATTCGCGACGACGGCGGACTCGCTGCGGAGTCATCCCGCTCATCGTCGGCGCGACACTCACATTCTCAGCCATCTTCAGTCACCTCCCTCCGTGGGGCTACGAGCTCACGATTTCGCCTCTTCTCCGCTTTTGTTCCGCGTCCCGGATTTCTGCTCGCGCGCTTGCCGCGATGCTGCGGCCTGCGCTCGACGTGCGGCCTTTCGTTGTCGGCGGCGTTTCATCCGCTCCTTCCGCCGCAGCTCATCATCAATCCGAATGATGAGGTGACGCAGAACGGCGTCCGAGACGCGCAGGCGGCGATCCAATTCCGCCACCTCCGTTCCCCGCCCCTCGAAATGCATGAGCACATATGTCCCCTCGCGCACGTGATCGATCTCATACGCGAGTTGACGACGCCCTAGGGGTTGAACGTTGGTGACAGTCGCTCCCAAATTCTCAATGTGTCCCTTCACCTGCTCGGTGAGGGCCGCCGTCTCTTGATCGGACAACGTCGGACGAGCGATGAAGAGAAGTTCGTATTTTCTCATGTCCTCCTCCTCACGGATGTTCGCGACTTCCCGAACAGCCTCGCCATTCGGCGAAGCGAGGAGTCACATTCCCTTAAACTTCAGGGCAGCCGGCGACCGGCGATGGTTCCGCGAGCGCCGACTTTCGCGCATTGAATTCAGCCATCGCTTTCTCGATTCCTTCGCGCACCCAGAGCAATGCGGCCGCGGCTGCGCGCTCGATCATAGCCTCCACGATCGGCTCCTCGTCGGGCTCGAATGGGGAGAGGACGAATGCGACCGTGTCGGCGATCGGGGCGTGCGGTCGAATCCCTAGCCGCAATCGCGGGAATGCAGTGCTGGTGAGCGCTTCGATCACCGAGAGCAATCCGCGATGGCCACCGGCGCTCCCCTTGCGGCGAATTCGGATCGTCCCCAATGGGAGATCCAAATCATCGAGCACGACCAAGAGGTCCTCCAAGGGGATCTCATATCGTCGCACCAATTCCCCGACCGCATGCCCGCTCCGGTTCATGTACGTTTGTGGCTTGGCCAGCAGAAGGGAGACGCCCTCTGCTTGGGCAGCTCCGATGAGCGCATGGGCTTCCTGCCGCTCGATGGACGCGCCGAGGATTTCCGCCAAACGATCCACCACGCGAAACCCCAGGTTATGCCGCGTGCGGGCATAGGCATGGCCGGGGTTGCCGAGCCCCACGATCAACTTCACGCTTCTTCCTCCTCTTCGGCTTTCCCCTTCTTGATGACCTCGGGTTCGACCGGCATCGTCGGCGCAGCCTCTTCTGCGATCACCCGTGGCGCGAGCACGCTCACGATCACGCGTTCCGGATCATCGAGGACGCGAACCCGGTCGCCAAGCTGCAGGTCTTTCACAGCGATGTGATCCCCGATCTCCAACGCGCTCACGTCCACCTGCAGACGCGCGGGGATCTCCGTCGGTAAGCACTCGATCTCCAATTCATGCGTCGCGAAATCGAGCAATCCACCCTGTCGGACGCCGACGGCCTCACCGACGAGCTCGACGGGGACTTTCACGCGGGTGGGCTTGCCGAGATCCACGCGCAGGAAATCCACATGCAGGAGCACGCCCGTGATGGGGTCTAATTGCCAATCCTTGATGATCACTGGCACCGTGTTCCCATCCACGGCGAGCGTGAAGATGCTCGTGTGCCCATACTTTCGGAAGATCTCCAGCACTCGCGCTTTCTCCACAGCGATCGGGACCGGCGGCTCCGCGCCTCCATAGAGGATCGCCGGAATTTTCCCGGCGCGGCGCAACTGCCGCGCTCCTCCTTTGCCCAAGCGCGTCCGAATGTTGGCTGACACGGTCACGTCCAAAAGACTCATAGACGCCCTCCTCCCCTGGCGACACACTCTAGATGAACAATCGGCTGACGGAGGTCTCCTCGTGAATCGAGCGGATCGCTTCGCCCAAGAGGGGAGCGACACTCAAGTAGGTGATCTTCGAGACCTGTTGGCCGCGCGGGGAGAGCGGAATCGTATTGGTCACGACGACTTCCCGCAGCGGCGCGCGCTCGATCCGCTCGATGGCTGGTCCAGAGAAGATGGCGTGCGTACAGCACGCATAGACCTCGCGAGCCCCCCCCTCCAACAGCGCTTCGGTCACCTCCGTCAACGTGCCCGCCGTATCAATCATGTCATCCACGATGAGCGCCGTGCGCCCCTTGACCTCTCCGATGATGTGGAGGACCTCAGCCACGTTGGCTCGTTCCCGCCGTTTGTCAATGATGGCCAATTCCGCGTCCAAGCGTTTCGCATAGGCGCGCGCGCGCTCGACTCCCCCGGCATCCGGAGAGACGACGACCAAATCCGGAATTCCCTTTCGGCGGAAATACTCGACCAGCACCGGAGCGGCGAAGAGGTGATCCACCGGAATACTGAAGAATCCTTGGATCTGGCCCGCGTGCAGATCCATCGTCAAGATGCGCGAGGCCCCCGCTGTCGTCAGCAAATCGGCCACGAGTTTGGCTGAGATGGGCACGCGCGGTTTGTCCTTGCGGTCCTGCCGCGCGTAGCCGAAGTATGGGATCACGGCCGTGATCCGCTGCGCCGACGCGCGCCGAAAGGCGTCCAGCATGATGAGCAGCTCCATTAGATTGGAATCCACCGGAGGACAGGTGGATTGGATGACGAAGACATCGGCGCCACGCACATTCTCCAGGATCTGAAACTGGATCTCGCCATCGCTGAAGCGTCCGAGGAACGCATTCCCCAAAGGGACCTTCAGGTATTGACAGATCTCTTCGGCTAAGGCTCGGTTCGAGTTCCCGGAGAAAATCTTCATCCCGTTCATCCGTTTCGCCCTCGCCCTGCTGAGAGTCCTTCACCGCCGCGATGGCAGTGCTTCCAGCCTCGCGGGGGCACACATCGTGAGCGCTGAGCCTTCGGGAGGGGAATGGCTGGAGGGGAAGGACTCGAACCTTCAAACCCGGCTCCAAAGGCCGGTGTGATGCCAGTTTCACCACCCTCCAGCATCGCCAATCATCCGAAACCGCAGTGAGATCTCTCAAGGGCCGTTCGCTTCGCCCGAAAGGCCGGCTGTAAGGCGCGCCCAATATTCGGACCGATCCACCGTCCGCGTTCGCGCCCACCACCAACCGAGCGTCGCGAAAGCAGCTTCCGCCTGCTCGGCTTCGCGCTCGCTTTCAAAGACCCCGAAGATCGTTGGTCCGCTTCCCGAGAGCCCGACGGCGAGCGCCCCGCACTCTCGCAACCGCTCGAGCCCGCGCGTCAGCTCCGGGTATCGCTCCCGCACAACCGCCTCGAAGTCATTTCCTGCGACGATCGCAGTGAGGGGCCGCGTCGCCTCACCCCCCTCACCCGGTCCAATCGCAGGCCATGCCCGCACAGCGCGATGCCAAGCCCTTGAGCAAACCGAAATGTTACCCGGGGCAGCTCGCTTTGTCAATTGCCCATAAGCCCAAGACGTTGAGAGGGCGAAGCCGGGATTGGCGAGCACCAACACCTCTGCTCGCACATCCGGGAGCGGATAAACCTCATCTCCACGCCCGATTCCTAATGCCGTCCCACCGATGAAGAAGAAGGGGACATCGGCACCAAGCTCTCGTCCCAGACCGAGCAGCTCCTCGGGCCCGAGCGGGATCTCCCAGAGTCGCGCCAGCGCCAAGAGCGCAACGGCGGCATTGCTGCTGCCTCCCCCAAGTCCTGCGGCGACGGGAATGCGCTTCTCGATCCGAATTCGCGCTCCCACCTTCACGCCTTTCGCGCTGCGTAACCGTTCGGCTGCCCGAAAGACGAGATTCTCCGGTCCCTTCGGGACCTGCGGATGTGTGCATGCGACTTCGATCCCGTCTTCCATCCACTCGAAATGGAGCACGTCCGCGAGCGCAATCGTCTGCAGCACCGTGCGAATCTCGTGATACCCATCTGGGCGCAGATCCAGCACTTCCAGCATCCAGTTGATCTTCGCGAAAGCGGGAACGCTCAGGCGCATCACGGATCCAGGAAAATTTGCGTGACGTAGTGTGCTCCGGTCGCCGCGATGGCCACGCCGACGCCCGTAGATCGGAACGGTCCGAGGAGGTTTCGTCGATGCCACGGACTCACCATCCACTGATGGATCGTCGTGCCCACGGGATAGATGGGGTCGAAGTTGAGGGCGATATTTTCCGCCACCGCGCGGTAACGGGTCAGGCCTATCTGCCGCACGCGCATGCTGAGATCTTCCCCCTCGGGCGTGATGTGCCCGAAGAATCGGCGCGCCGCCATATCCTCGCTATGCCGACGCGCGGCCTCGGCCAACCGCGCATCCCACTCAAGAAGAGGAAGACGGCGCAGCGCGCGCTCTCGATTCACCCCTTCGAAGATCCACATCTCCAGTTGCGCCGGAGAGAATCGAACGAAATCGTGCGGCACTCCGACGCCCTCACTCCTGGCCCGCGGATGCGCGAGGAGAGTCAAGCTGATGAGGGCCACGCCCAGCGTGAGGCTGTTGATGCGGCTCCGTCTCATCGGCTCTCCTGACCCAGATGGCGGCATTTCAGGGCATCTTATTTCCGTCCCATCGCTTGGCGCAGTTTCTCCAACTTCTGATGGATGCGCTCGCGCTCGCGCGACTCGGTCGCCAACTGCAGCGCGCGCTCGTAGGCCTGAAGCGCTTGCTCGAGCCGGCCCCGACGCTGATGGAGATCTCCCAGATGCTCGTGGATCGTGGCATCGCGCGGTTGATAGAGCACGGCTTGCTCGAGATACCGTTCGGCTTCGTCCAGATTCCCCATCTGGAAGTAAACCCACCCGAGGCTGTCCAAGAACGCACCGTTATTCGGCTCAATGTTCACCGCACGACGGATCAGCTCCAGGGCTTCCTCCAACCGTTCCCCTCGCTCCGCCAAGTAATAGCCGAGGTTGTTGAGGGCCGTCGCATTATCGGCATCGCGTTCGAGCACCTGCCGCAGCGTCGCCTCGGCTTCGGCGAAGCGCCCCAATCGCTCCTGAATCAGGCTCAATTGGATGAGCAACCCATTATTGCGGGGATCGCGCTGCAGAGCCTCCCGCACCACGGCCTCGGCTTCCGCGTAGCGTTCGGCATCGCTGAGCACGAGGGCTTTCATCGAGAGCACTTCGATGTCCTCGCTGAGTCCGGTGAGCAAGCCATCGAGTAGCCGCAGCGCTTCGTCCACGCGCCCCAAGCGTCCGAGGGCTTGTGCCTGCAGGAGTCGAAAGCGACGCTCCTCGGGATATCGCGCGGCCGCCTCCTGCGCATGCGCGAGCATAGCCTCGAAATTCCGCTCCTCGCGGAAGGTGTCCACGATCAAGAGGTCCGCTCGCGGATTCTTCTCCCCCAATACGCGCCGCATGCGCTCGAACACGCGAAAAGCATCCTCGCGTCGTCCCGCCTGCCGATAGGCGAGCGCCATGTTTGTCAGCACCATCTCGATAGCCTCGCGATGGCGCTCGGGCGCTGTCCCATCGGGGGCGAGCAAGGCCTTGAGGATCTCCTCGTAAGTCGCAATCGCCTCATCCACCTGCCCGATCTCCTCGTATGTCTGCGCGAGCACAAAGCGCACGTTCAGCCCCTCACCCGGAGGGCTCTCCCTGAGCGCGTTCTTCAACGTCTGGATGGCCTCGGCGCGACGCCCCGCGCGGCGATGGGCTTGCGCCGTCAAGCGCAAAGCCTCTAAGTTCCGCGGCTGTTCGGTCAGAATGCGCCGCAGGATCTCGATGGCCTCGTCGTACTTCCCGGAGAAGATGAGGGCCTCGGCATAGTTGATTCGCAGCTCACTATTGCTCGGGTCGCGCTCGAGCGCCTCGCGATACGCCTGAAGCGCCTCGGTCGTGTGCCCCTGATAGAGGAGCGATTTCGCCAGCAAGATGGCGTACTCAGATTCCGGCTGATTCATTAGCGCGCGCGCCGCATTCTCGGCAGCTTGCCGATACTGCCGCCGATCGAAATAGATCAACGCCAATCGGTAGAATGCTTCGTCAGCCGTCGGATCACTCCCGGTCCATCGCTCGAGAGCCTCCTTCAACCCATCCGTGTCTTCCAAAAACGCATAGAGTTGCGCGAGCGATTGCCACGCTTCGACGTCCAAATCGTCCTCGACCACGACCTTCCGGAAGGCCTCGATCGCGCGACGGGCTTTCTCCCGATCCCGCGCCGTGAGCGCTTCTTCGCGAAGGAGGCGTCCCAAAATACGGTGCGCGCCGATCTCCTTCGGATCGAGCTTCAACGCCGCTTCCGCCTCGCGTTGCGCCTGGGCGAAATTCCGAAGCTGATAATACAGCTCCGCCATGGCGACGTGCGGCTGAGGAGCTGTGGGATCGAGCGCAGCCACTTTCCGAAACAACTCCAGGGCGCGAATATAATCGCCCCGCATGGCCGCTCGCATCGCTTCGCCATAGATCAACAATGCTTCGACCCGCGGCTTGCGTTTGGGCTCCTCGCGTCGTTCCGCCGATGCCTCCGGCCTCCTTTGGAGAATCACCGGTGCTCCCGCTGGCGCTTCGTTTCCCAGCAGAAGCAAAACGCCGAATGTGCTTATGAGAATCCGCGCTCGTTTTCCGACTTCGCGCATCTTCGCCTCCCTATGGCTGTGCGCGCTCGATGGCGCGAGCCCACATCGAGCGCCAGGGGTACGTGTACAGCAGGAGGACCATGCCGATCCCTCCCAAGCGCCACATGTCTTCGAACACGCGCGTGAGCATGCTCAACACGAACCCCACAAGTACCACCGATTCGCTGATCGCCCCCAAGATGATCGTCGACTTCAGCAGATGCTCGATGACGCCCACGATCCCGTGTCGCTGCGCCACGCGCCCTACGCGCCCGATGCCGAACAGCCAACGACGCAGCACGATCACCCCAATGCTCATGACGAAGGCGGCGCCATAGAGCGCTTGCCGGAGCGCCCTATGCTCAGCGGCCGAGGCGATCGAAACGCCCATCGTCTGGCTGAAGAGATAACTCACCAAAAACGCGACGAGCCCACTGGACACCATGGCCAGATGCAGAAACACCGCAAGCCGATGGCGCATCTCGAAAGACGTCCGCTCGTCCATTCCTTGCTCCCCTCACAATACGGGACGCGGCGCGACGAGTTCTCCGTTCTCCAGGATGATCTCATCGCCCGTGCCCGGTTTGCCATCCGGCCCGAGGGATTCCAACCGATAGCCTCTCGCCGTGACCGCGTAGAGGAACGGGCGGTGCCACCAATCCTCGCGAATCACCCGCTTGAGATAGGTCGGCGTGAGCTGATCCACGAGGGCGACGAAATCGGCGACCGAGGGGTAAAAGCCGCGCTCCTTGCGGAAGGCCTCGACGGCGGCCGCCACCTCGCGCAAGTCGGCGATCGTGCGTCGCGTCTTCTCCGCGCGCACAGCCGTCGTCACCAGCTCAACGCTCTCCCATTGCCGATCGCCGACGCGCACTTCGGTGACCTCCCACTCGTTGTCCCGCCGCGTGAATTTGAAGGCCGTCAGGACAAACGCTTCGACGACGGCATCGCGCCCGCCTAGGCGATCAATCCGACGAACGTGCACGTTTTCCTTGGGGAGTTGAATCCCCCCGACCGTCGCGATTAAGCGGCGCGCTTCGCCAGGCGAAAGCTCCCCGCGCGCCCACGCGCCCATCAGGAACGCTCCAACAAGCGCTAGAGCCACGCCGCCTTTCTTCCACATATCCCCTTCCCCTCGAGCGCACCAGACGCCGTTCACTCAAGAGGGAAATGGTACCAGAGGGAATGCCTCTTTATCTACTGGCGAACCGATCGGAGAACGCGGCCGTGATGGATCGTCCGCTGACACGCCTCATCGCACGATGAGAATCTCCTCAAATGGTGAGCTGGCCACCTCGTTCTCGCTCGCATCGAAGCCCCGCACCTGCCAGAGATAACGTTCGCCGCGATGCAATTGCCGACGCACGGCCTCGGGCAGTCGCAGCTCGACCTCTTTCACTGGCGGACTCCGCCAAATCAGCCGATAGCTCACATCGCTCACCTCGACGACATAGCGATCAACAAGCGGTGACGGCCGCCAGACGAACTCGATGATCTCCTCGCGCACTTCGCTCACCGGACTGATGAGTTGGATGACCCGCCCACGCTCTCGCTGGCGTCGTATCTCCTCTCGGCGCTCGAGCCAATCGAGAAGCTCACCGAATGCGATCCCCATCAGGACGAGCACGAGACCAATCATCCCCCACCGCCGCGCGCGCTGCTTCCAACGGGGCCACTCCGGGAATTCTTCCTCGATCTCGCGTTCGATCGCCTGCGCTCGCTCGCGCACGCGCCCGAAGCTTCGTTTGGAGGAGACATCCGGCTCCATCGCCCTTGATCATAAAAGTCACTCCCGATGCCACGCAAGCGGCCGCGCTCGCCGTGCCATTACTTGCCCCTCTTGCCGACGCTCGATGCCTGGTCTACGATGTCGGTCGAAAATGGGGGAGATGATCACTACGATGAAGCGAATCCGTGGGCAAAATGAAACTTTCACGCACCGGCGCGCCACGCGCGACAATCTTTGCATGGGAGGAAAGGTCATGAGACGCGCTCTCATCGTTCTTCTTCTCCTGGGATGCCTCGCGCCCTCAGCGCGAGCCCAACACGCCCCGGCGACGCTTGCGGAGCTGGTCGAGAGCGCGGGCACGATCCTCGTCGGACGTGTTCTCAAGGTTCGCGAAGAACCACACCCACAATATCCCTTCCTGACCATCACGCGCGTCACGCTCGCCGTCGAGCGCGCGTTCAAAGGGAGCCTCGAGGGAGATTCGTTCACGTTCCTCCAGATCGGCGGTTCGAAGACCTTTCGTCCATTTCATTTGCCCAGCTATCGGGAAGGCGAGGAGGTCATGCTCTTCCTCTATCCGAAGAGCCGTTATGGCCTGACCAGCCCCGTTGCTGGAATGGCTGGGAAATTCCGCCTCTTCCGAGATCCGCAGACGAAACGACGGATGGCTGTCAACGGCTTCGATAACCGAGGGCTCTTCGACGACTCGTCCGCCCGCTTGGCACTCTCGTCCGCCGAGCGGGCGCTCGTCAGTCGCCATGAGCATGGCCCCATCGAGTATGAGGTGCTCGCCGCACTCATCGCGCGAGGGGCGAACGCATCCCGCTAGTGATGGAGGTCCTTTTGCCATGACTCGTCGAATCGCTCTCATCCTCAGCGCAATGGTCCTCCTTGGGCCCTTTCACTCCTTCCGCCTTTGGGCCGGCGGCCCCATAGCCTTTACCCGAGGGGGTCTGCCGTTCCGCTGGAACCCGACGCGGCCGATCACATACACGCTCGATCAAGGGTCGCTCGGCTCACTCTCTCACGCAGATGCCGCAGCGCTCGTCAGAGCGGCCTTCGAGACCTGGGCGAGTGTCCCTACAGCGCGCCTTCGATTCCAAATGGTCGGCCTCACGAGCGTAGATGTGACCGGCATGAACGTGCTCTCCTTCATGAACGAGATCATCCGCCAGTGCACCGAGCAACGCCTCTGCACGAACCCAGTGATCCTGGATTCCGATGGGAGCGCCATGGACGCTCTCCTTGGACGGGGCAGCAGCACTCGTTTGGGAGCGTGGGCCGCCCCACTCACAATGACGGATGCTGAAATCCTCCAAGGCGTCATCCTCATCAACGGGCGCTTCGCCACAACGCCGGATCGGCTTCGCGGCTTCCTCACCCACGAGATCGGTCATTTCCTCGGCCTCGATCATTCCCAGCTCAACTCGGAAGCCGTCTTCGACGCTGACCCGACCAACGATCACACGGTTCCCACGATGTTTCCCTTCTTCACCGCGCAATTTCGCGTCGAGGAGTGGGCCACGCTGCATCTCGATGATCGAGTGGCGATCTCCAACCTCTATCCCGCGCCCGACTTCGGGCTGACGACCGGGACGATCCGCGGACGCATCCGCTACGCCGACGGCCATGGCTTCATGGGGGCGAACGTCATCGCGCGGAAAGTGGATGATCCGCGACTGACGGCTGTCTCCACTATCTCCGGATACCGCTACATTGGCACCGTTCCGAAGTCGGACAAATCGTTTCGCCTGGGATACGTGGGCTCGGACGATCCCGATCTGTTCGGATACTACGAGCTTCGAGGGCTTCCTCCCGGCACCTATACGGTCGAGATCGAGCCTATTGATCCGCGCTTCACTGATGCCTCACGTGTCGGCCCGTTGGATCCCCCTTCCCCTTTGCCGGCGCCCCCCGAATTCTACAGTGGCCCTGGAGAATCTGATCGCGATGATCCGAACGATCGCGCGCTCATCACTGTCTTCCCCGGGATGGTCGTCGAGAATGCGGACATCATCTTGAACACTTCGGTCGCGCGCCCGTCGAACGACGACTGCGCTTCGGCGACACCGATCTCTGGCACATCGTTCGTGGATCGAGTGAACGTCTGGACGGCGACCTCGGTGGCGACTGACCCCCTGCAATCCTGCACAGGAGGAAGGCGCGGCAGCCAAAGCGTATGGTATAGCTTCACCCCTCCGAGCAACGGGACGATCACGCTGAGCACACTCGGAAGTAGCTACGATACGACCATCGCCGTCTACACGGGCTCATGCCCCGCGCTCCGGGAGATCGCCTGCAACGACGATTGGGGCTTCCTGGCCACTTCTCAGCTCACAGTGAACGTGAGAGCAGCAACGACTTACCTCATCGCGATCACGAGCGCTGGGGGGCCGGTCCCTCGGCCGCAAGACGCCACGCTCGCGTTCACCTTCCGCTTCAGCAGCACGAGCGCGCCGTTCTCCACATCGGCGACGTCTGCTGTTGAGAGGATGAGCGAAGGAATGGTGAACGAGACGGAGCCGAACAACACGCTCGCGACGGCGAATTCGATCGTCCCCGATACCACCATTGTGGGCACCTTGGATCCAGCCAATGACGTGGATTTCTTCGCCTTCGAAGCCAGTGCCGGACAGCAGGTGATCATTGACGTGGATGCGCAATCGCTCACGCCGAAATCTCCGGCTGATACGGTCGTCACGCTCTACGACAGCAGCGGGCGACAATTGGCCGAGAACGACGACGAATCCTCGGACACGCGGGATTCGCTCTTACGCTTCACCGTGCCCGCAGCAGGCCGATACATCTTTCGCATTCGCGATTTCTCGCAACGTGGCGGGCCGAACTTCGCCTATCGAGTGCGCGTGGCCCTCACGGGCGGCGTTCCCCCCGGTCGCTTCACTGAAGCCGAGCCGAATAATTCCGTCGCGCAAGCGAATCCGATCACACCGAATGTAACGATCCGCGGCGTGCTCGATCCTCAGGGCGACGTGGACTTCTTCGCCTTCCAAGCGAGCGCCGGACAACGCGTGCGGATTGATGTCGCGGCCAAGCGGCTCACTCCTCCTTCGGCGGCTGATACGATCGTCGCGCTTTTCGACAGCAGCGGGCGAAAACTGGCCGAGAACGATGATCGCGCGCCCGGACAGCTCGATTCTCTGCTCGAGTTCACGTTCACCGCCGCCGGACGCTATGTCTTCAGCATCCGGGACTTCGGGAACAAAGGCGGACGAGACTTCACCTACGAAGCTTCCGTCACCCTCACTGGAGGCGCGCCCGCGCGAGTGAACGAATCCGAACCCAATAACGCCTTCGCCCAAGCTCAGGCGATCACGCCCGATGTCCTCATCGTGGGAAGGCTTGATCCAGCTGGCGACGTGGACTTCTTCTCATTCACGGCCAATCCCGGTCAGCGCCTGACGGTGGATATCAATGCGCGCTCGCTCACGCCGCCGTCCGAGGCGGATACCATTGTCACGCTCTTCGATAGCAACGGGCAACAGCTCGCGGAGAACGATGACGCCGAAGGCGCGCTCGACTCGCTCCTCACATTTGAAATCCCCCGTTCGGGGCAGTACTTCGTGCGCATCCGCAACTTCAGCCCGAAAGGCGGTCCCTCTTACACGTATGAGGCGCTCGTCACGCTGACGGGAGCCGCTCCCCCTCCTCCCGGCATGGCGATGGAATCGGAGCCGAATAATTCGCTGACTCAGGCGAATGCGATCACGCCGAATGTGACCGTAAGCGGGACGATCAACCCAGCGGGCGACGTGGACTTCTTCGCCTTCGAAGCCAGACGCGGCCAACAGCTCGTCATTGATCTGGACGCGCGCTCGCTCATGCCGCCTTCGCCTTTGGATACGGTCGTCACGCTCTTTGACAGTCGCGGCCAGCAATTGGCCGAGAACGATGATGCCGAAGGTTCGACCGATTCGCGGCTCAGCTTCACGATTCCCGCTGACGGTCGCTATTTCTTCCGCGTGCGCAGCTTCGACGGGAAGGGCGGGCCGAACTATATCTACCGAGCTACGGTGACGCTCACGGGCGCCGCACGCCCGCAGGAGACGGAGCCCAATAATGAATTCGCACAAGCGAATCAACTCCCACCAGAGACGCCGATCACGGGGACGATCAATCCCGCCGGAGACGCAGACGTTTTCTTCTTCGACAGCGAGCGCAGTGATGTGGTGACGATCACGGTCAGAGCGAAGACGCTCACGCCTCCTTCTCCAGCGACGCTCAAGCTCGAGCTTTTCTTCGGGATGGTGAAGCTCGCAGAGAGCGTCGCCTCAGATACGCGCGATCCTTCGCTGACTTTCGTCACCCTGCCCCTTTTCGGACGCTATTTCGTGCGCCTCACCGAAGCCCAAGGCCGCGGCGGCCCGACTTTCACCTATGAGCTCACTCTCACCATCCGATGAGAATTCGACGCCATAGAAAATCGGGAGCGCTTCTTCAGACCCGCTGGACGCAAGCGCTCCTAGATTCCCCCGTCTTCACGGCGAGCAGAATCCCATACGCAGAGGATGTGTGACGTCGCAGGCGCGACGTCATCAGGGCTCCGCTCCCGACAATGGCCCGCCCTCTATCGGCGCATGACCGCGCCCGCCACAAAACCGATGATGTGCCGCAATTCTCATAGCGCTTACCCCCAATCAGTGCTCCCACTTGAAGAGATCGAACGCCACATTTGGCAGCGACGCGAATCTCCGTAGGGCTGCGGCGCACGCGCCGTTCATTGGCTCGCCCCCTATCGCATGGCTTCGCGCTCTGAGAGGAAGTCGTCGCTCTCCCGAGCTGGACTTCCCTATCGGGAGAGCGAAATGGCCGATCCGCGATTCGTCACCCCTCACCTTCGTGCTACACTTATGAAGCCTATGAAAGTGCTGACGGCCGCCGAAGTGCGCGAGGTGGATCGGTTGACGACGGAGCGGTATGGGATTCCGAGCCTCCTCCTGATGGAGAATGCCGCCGCGCAGACGCTTCGCGCGCTCGAACAGAGGTTCGGAGCAGTCGCCGATCGGCATATTCTCGTCCTGTGCGGCAAAGGGAACAATGGCGGAGATGGCGCCGCCTTCGCGCGTCAAGCTTGGATGCGGCGTGCGCGCGTGGACGTCCTCCTCTTCGCACGCGTTGAGAATGCTTCGGGAGATGCGCGCGTTAATTTTGAGATCGTTCGAAATCTGGCCGCGCACTCGGACGCATTGCGCTTTTTCGAGGACGTCGGACAGCCGGTATGGCATGCGTTTCGAGAGCGACTGGCGCACTATGATCTCCTCGTGGATGGCCTTTTGGGGACGGGACTGGAGCGACCGGCCGAAGGGCTCTATGGAGAAGTCATTGCGGATCTCGCGCGATTCGCCGAGACCCCGCGCGCGACGCGCATCATCGCAATTGATCTACCATCAGGATTAGCCGCCGATCGTGAGCATGTGATCGGGCCAACGGTGCGCGCTGATCTGACGGTGACCTTCACGGCCCCGAAGCCCGCCTTGGTGCTTCCACCCGCGTACTTGTATGCTGGGGAAGTTGTCGTCGCGCCCATTGGGTCCCCGGATGAATTGATCCATTCGGTGGGAGCGAAGCTGAATGTGATCGAAGCCTCGGACGTGCGCCGCTGGCTGGAGCGGACGCGCCGACAGCCTCTCAGCCACAAGGGGACTTACGGGCATGTCCTATTGATCGCGGGATCGCGTGGCAAGCCGGGCGCGGCCTGTCTGGCGGCGCGCGCGGCGCTCGCTGCAGGAGCGGGATTGGTCACAGTCGCTACTGCACCAAGTAGTCAATCGGTCATCGTCGCGCAGGTCGCCGAAGCGATGACCGAAGCGCTTGAGGAAACAGCGGAAGGGACAATCGCTGAGCACGCGCTGGCTCGCGCGTTGGACTTGGCGGCCGAGCGCGATGTGGTCGCTCTTGGTCCAGGGCTCACGACGCATCAGAGTACGCAGCGCTTTGTGCGCGAGCTTCTCCCGCGCGTGCGGTGCCCGATCATCGTGGATGCCGATGGCCTCAACAACTTGGCACCTTGGCCCGAGGAGCTTCACGGGCGAGAGCGTCCCGTGATCGCGACGCCACATCCGGGCGAGATGGCGCGCTTGATCGGAGCCACGAATCAGTACGTCCTGGAGAATCGCGTCTCGGTCGCGCGCGAGTTCGCCACAGCGCATCACGTTTGGCTCGTGCTCAAAGGTCATCGGACGCTCATCGCCGCTCCGAATGGACAGGTCTATGTAAATCCCACGGGAAATGCGGGATTGGCGACGGCGGGATCGGGCGACGTCCTGACGGGAATTCTTGCCGGATGTTTGGCGCAAGATCGAGGGGAAGATCCCACGGATGCGGTGCTCGCGGCTGTATATCTGCACGGGTTGGCGGGCGATCTGGCGGCTCAGCGCGTGGGCACTCGCGCGATGCTCGCTTCAGATGTGACAGCGCACCTGGGCGAAGCCCTCGCACAGGTGGGAGGAGAAGATGAGCGGCGTTCAGGGAGTCTTCCTCACGCACTCGGCTGAAGAGACGCGCGCATTGGCTGAAGGCCTCGCGCGTTCCCTCCAGACGCCAGCGGTTTTCCTCCTTATCGGAGAGCTGGGCGCGGGGAAGACGGTCTTCGCGAAAGGTTTGGCCGCAGGATTGGATATCGATCCCGACGAGGTCACCAGCCCCTCGTTCACCCTCGTCAATCTCCATCATGGGCGATGGCCTTTCTACCACATTGACCTCTATCGCATCGATGATCCACGCGCGGTCATTGAGCATCTAGGTTTGGCGGAGATCCTGGCCGCTCCGGCAGTGGTCGCCATCGAATGGGGAGAGAAAGTGCCGATCCAATGGCTCGAACAAAAGGCGGGAACGCCACGCCTTATTTACCGCGTCGAATTCCTTTGGCTGGACGAGACGACACGCCAAGTGACGATCCGCTGTGATGCGCCCCACTCGGCGCCGTCGGATACTTGAATCCCCCACGGCGCTTCTGCTATAACCGACAAACAGTCGGCGAGGGAGAACGATGGCATTGCTCAGCACACTGCGCGCGAAAGCTGACGCCGGTGAGAAGACCTTCACCGTCGAAATCAGTCCGCCCGCGAATTACAAGACCATGGTGAAGACCGACGAGATGGTGCGCGCCCTGAAGGACTTCGATATCGCGGGCATCGCCGTGACCAACAGCACGGGCGGCAGCTTTCGCATGAATCCGCTCTCGGTCGTGGAGACGATTCGCGCCTGGAGACCGGAGACGCCGATCGTCATTCATCTGACGGCGCGCGATGAAGGCTCGATCCGCAGCGTCTACAGCCGCGCCGATGAGATGAATCGAAAGGCGGTCTCCGATGTCCTCATCCTTCGCGGCGATCCGACACCTCATCGTTCGCGCGAAGTGGACGCCTTCAAATTCTCCACGGTCGAATTGGTCCGACTCATTCGGGACTATCGCGATGAGCAGGGGTACGCGATCGACATCTTCGTCGCCGGACATCCGGAATATCCCGCGCATGCGCTCTCAAAGCACATGGCCTATCAACGACAAAAGGTCGAGTCCGGCGCGGATGGCATCATCGCCAACATCATCACCGATCCCACGAACTACGTCCGCTATGTGGAGGCGGCGCTCGCGCAGGGGATCGCGGTCCCAATCCTCCCCTCTGTGATTCCGCTCACGAGCGTGCGTCGCTGTCTCTTCTTACAAACGAGCTTGCACATTCCGGTTCCTCGCTGGATTTTGGAGCGATTGGATGGGGCCAAGAGCAAGGAAGAAGTCGTGCGCCTCGGCATAGAGCTCACTATCGGGATCGTCGAGCATCTGCTGCGCGCGGGAGCTCCCGGAGTGAACTTCAACCTCATCTTCCCGCAGGACATCGCGTCGGTCGCTGAGATCTTGCGCGCTGTTCGCGGCTATGCCACGATCTGGGAGAAATACAAGATCGAGGACCCCGAGGAAATCGAGTATTACAGCCTATTGCGTGGCCGCCTTTCTTAACCTGTCCGACATCCACGTCTCGCGCTTCATCGCCCCCTCAGAGCACCGAACGCCAGCCACAGGCGAACGAATTTCGGCGTCAAGCGCACCACGGAGCGGACGATTCGCGTTCGGCGTGGGATAACAAAGCGGTTCCTCTACGAAGATCAAGTCTGTTCTGCATCGCGAGCTTGCGAGCGATCTAATCCTGGACTCCGGTCACGCTCGTGTCACTCGCCTCGCTCGGACTCATCTCGCGGTTCGTCGGCGGCTTTGCTCGGTCGCTCACACGAAGAAGGGCTCCACGCGCACGCGCGCGGAGCCCCCCGAGTTCATCAATGTTTCCCCGGTTCAAGCGGAACGCCCTTACGCGTGCTCGTGATATAAGCTTCGAGCGCGATCATGCGCGGATCATCAGCCGCCAAGGGCTTCCCCTTCATCGGATTCTCGATGCACCAGTTGATCATATCGCGCAGCGTGGCGATGCGCTTGAGCTGCGTCTGGAATTTCGGGTAGGTCTCCGGATGCGTCGCCGCCGCGTCGGGATGGCACATATCGCAGGAGATCCCGATGGTTCCGCCGAGCGCTCGCCAATCGTGGAAGAGCTTATATCCCTCCTCGATGGTGCGCTTCAGCTCGCGCTCCCAGATCATGCGATCGCGCGCCGTCCACTTGGAGGCCTGCTTCGCCTGCTGTTCGGTATAAGCGGCCATCATGCGTCGCGCGACTTCGCGCGCTTTCTCCGGCGGCAGGACTTCACCAGCGCGGGCATCAGCGATCTCCAGCTTCGTCTCTCCGTCGCACAACTGCACGACGAGGCGATCGGAACCGCCAGACGCCTTCGGCTCTTGGGCGCCCACCGTTCGCCGTTCAAGCGATGTCGCCACGAGCGCCAGTCCAACGATCCCGAGAACCAGAACGAACAATTTCATCGTCCTCATTGCCGCCTCCTCCCTAGTAGGGTGGTAATTCGGGAGCCGGAGGGATCGCCTCCTTCCCCCACGATTCCAGATAGGCCTTGGCGACCGTGATCGGGTTTCGGCTCCAGAGGTTGTAATGCTTGTCCACGTAGCCGTCGCGATGCACGTCCACGGTCCCCCATCCTGTCCCATCGGCTTCGTCGAAAGGATCCGGACGATTCATCGGCACGGTCAACTTCGGCAAGCCCTCTGGAGCGTAGGGCCACGGCCAGGCCGTCGCGAGCATCCCGTGGAAGTGGATGTTCTGGATCCGATTCGTCAGCAACTGATGCGTGTGCCCATGGATCACCGTCACCGACTTGAACGGAGCGAGCATCTTGTGAATCTCCTCCGCATCCTCGGTCCAGAAGTTCCACGGGCGATAGTACTTGTAGAGTGGCGAGTGCGAGAAGATGATGATGGGCGTGTCCTTGGAGACTTTTGCCAGATCGCGCCGCAACCACTCACGTCCTGCCTCGCCCACCTCGAACGGGCTCTGGAGGGGATTATCAAGCTGCGCGACCGTGAGCATGCGCTCCATGGGCGTCATCCCTCGCGCGGTCCAGAAGTCCTTCTCGTGCACGCTCATCAGGACGATGAAGTGCACGCCCTTATGATCGAAGGAGTAATTCTCGGGCCCGAACAACTCGCGCCATTTCTCGCCCATGTCGAGGAACCAATCGTGCTCGCCGACCATCATCTTCACCGGCACCTTCAGCTCGCTCAGGATCTGCTTCCCCAGCTCCAACTCTTTCGCCTGCCCGAGCTGCGCCAAATCGCCGCCGAAGATCACGAAATCCGGAGGCGGATTCAGGGCATTGACATCGCGCACGGCGCGCAAGGCCGCATTCACGAAGCGTTCGTTCAGCTCCCGCTCATACAGGTGCGTATCGGAGATGTAAGCGAAGCGGAAGAGTGGCTTCTCCTGCGGATCGGCCCGCACGACGTCCACGACTTGGAACGAATGGGGTGGGACAACGTGTTTCGCCGTGAAGACGGCCGCCGAGAGACTCGCGATTTTCAGGAAGTCCCGACGGTTGAGCCGCTTCACAGCCTCGAAGAATTCTTCACGCTGCCGACGATACTCCTGTTCGCGTTTCTTCCATTTCAAAGGCCACATAGCGGTCACCTCCTCGAAGACCGAGAACCACGCGCCAGGTTCGGCGTCGGATTCTCGGAAGTGGGTCCGGCGGCCAGCTTGATCTCCCCACGAGCGACCCGCCGCACCCAATCGCTCGTCAGACTTTTCAGGAACTCCTCTAGATCCGCCTTCTCTTGCTCGGTGAGATTGAGCTTCACGATCCCACCGTCGAGATTCGGATTGGGCTCGCCGCCCCTGTCGTAGAAATCAATCACTTCGCGGAGCGTCTTCAAACTCCCATCGTGCATGTAGGGGGCCGTTAGCTCGATGTCGCGCAAGGGGGAGGTCTTGAACGCCCCCAAGTCTTTCGGCTGACGGGTCACGAGAAAGCGCCCGAGCTCGGAGAATCCTTCGGTGAGCGCGAGCCGATCGAGCGCTTCCGCCGTCAGGCGATTCTCCTGGGCCATTTGCTGAATCTGCCGCACGAGCGGTTCGAAATTCTGCGTGGCTTTCATGCCGATGCCGATGTTGTGATACTTGAAATCGGTGAAGAAGGGCGAGGATGGATTGAACTCATGACAGGTGATGCAGCGAGCTTTCCCCTTGAATAACTCCCACCCACGGCGAGCGGCCTCGCTGATGGCGTTCGGATTGCCCGCTATGAAGCGATCAAAGGGCGAATCCCCCGAAAGGAGCGTGCGCTCGAAGGCAGCGATCGCCTTGGCGATGTTCTCGATGGTCACCGGATTGCGCCCGCCGAAGACTTCTTGGAAGCGCCGGACGTATTCCGGGATGCCACGGACCTTCGCCACGACGGCATCATGCGAGGGCATGGCCATCTCGACGGGATTGATGAGCGGTTGCAAGACTTGTTCTTCGAGCGTCTTCGCTCGTCCATCCCAGAATTGCTCCTCATTGAACATCGCGTTCAGCACCGTCGGCGCATTCCGCGCGCCCTTTTTGCCCCCAACTCCTTCGGAGACGGGCTTCCCATCAGTGAACGCGAAGCGCGGGTCGTGACAGGTCGCGCAGCTGACGGTATTGTCTACGGAAAGCCGCTTATCGAAATAGAGATCGCGACCGAGGGCGACCTTGGCTTCGGTCATTGGATTATCGGCTGGAATCATCATCTCCCAGAGATCGGCAGGGATCCCCAAGGGGATCTGGATCTGAAACTTCTGGGGGCTAGGAGCACTCGTGCGTGTTCCCCCCATCCCAATGCCGAACCCGACGAGGATGAGTCCCAGGACGAGCAGCTTCGTGCATCTCATCCTTCTTCCCTCCATACGGTTTCCCTCCTTATGGCCTCGATCCTCTCTCGAAAATCTTCCATAGGGGAATACACACCGGTAGCGGGAATTTATTCCCACCGTGCGAAGCGATCCTCCCCGGGTCCCCCGTGCGCTCACGGAGCGCGTGAGATGTCCATAGCGTCCGAGCGCGCGGCTGCGCTACAATGAAAGGCGCCATGAACGGGGTGGCGGTCACACGCGGGCTCGCGCACCAGGTTTTGACCATCGTGTTGGGATTTGGACAAGGAGCGCGCCTTTTCCCTCTGACGGCGGAGCGGGCGAAAGCCGCATTGCCCTTCATCGGACAGTATCGGCTCATTGATCTAGCCCTCAGCCAATGTTTGAATGCCGGGCTGCGGCGCATTTACGTCCTCACGCAATTCAACTCGCTTTCGCTCAATCGGCACGTGATGCAGACGTATCGGTTCGGGCGGCTCTCCGAATCGGTGGAATTCGTCGAGGTCATCGCGGCTGAGCAAACCTTGGAGAGCCAACAATGGTATCGCAGTCCCACTGATGCCATCCGCCGCGCCTGGCGACATTTCGAGCCGTGGCCGGCGCGACATATCCTAATCCTTCCTGGAGACTGCGTTGGCTGGATCGCCTTGCAAGACGTCATCGCCTTCCACGTAGAGACAGAGGCGGATCTCACGCTGGTCGTCGTCGCAGCCGATGAAACGGTAGCACGCACGCGGGGAGTCGTGAGGGTCGCAGGCGCGCGCGTGGATTCTCCTCGGCCATCGGACTGGCGTGTCCTTCGGTATCAGGAAGAGCCGCGCCAGGATACTTTGCGAGAATTTCGCATGGCGGATGGGAACGCGCCGTACTTGATCGCTACGGGAATTTACCTTTTTCGGCGAGAGGCACTCGCGTCGCTTTTGGAACAGGCTTTGGGACCCTTCGACTTCGGATTGGAGCTGCTTCCACTGGCTGTCGCTCAATCTCGAGTCTACGCCTATTGGCATCGTGGGTATTGGGAAGAGATGAGCACCATCAGCGCCTACTACGATGCGCATATGCGGATGCTCGACGCAGAGCCGCCGCTCTCTTTCTACGATCCGAACGCGCCGCTTTGCACGCGCCCGCGCTATCTTCCCCCGGCCAAGATCCGCGAGAGCGAGATCGTGAACTCCATGATCGCCAACGGCTCTTTAGTGACGGGCGCGCGGATAGAGCGCTCAATGCTCGGGCTCCGCAGCCGCGTGGAGAAAGGTGCTCATTTGGACGGCGTGATCGCTTTCGGCGCGGAATACTTCCCCTCGCCAGAAGAGCAGGAGCGGGATCGTGCCCTTGGTCTCCCGCCGATCGGCATTGGAGAAGGCGCTGTCATTCGCCGCGCGATCCTCGATCGGAACGTGCGTATCGGTGCTGGCGCGCGCATCGTGAACGAAGCTGGACTTCAACACGCCGACGGGCCGAATTACTACATTCGGGAAGGCATTGTGATCGTCCCCAAAAATAGCGTCATCCCAGAGGGGCAGGTGATTTGACGGAGGATACGGCGATCATGAGACGGCTGCAGGAGGGCGAATATATGAAGCGCACGCGCGTGTTGATCATGGGAGCGGCCGGTCGAGACTTCCACAACTTCAACGTCGTCTTTCGCGACAATCCGCAGTATGAAGTGATCGCGTTCACGGCGACGCAGATCCCCAACATCGAGGGACGGCGCTATCCGCCGGAGCTAGCTGGTGCGCTGTATCCCGAAGGCCTCCCCATCTACCCGGAAGAGGAGCTGGAACGATTGATCGAAGAGTACGAGATTGATCAGGTCGTCTTCTCCTACAGCGATGTCTCGCACGAGCACGTCATGCATGAGGCGGCGCGGGCGCTGGCGCGAGGCGCTGATTTCCGGCTGCTCGGGGCGCGGGCGACGATGCTGCGAGCGCAGCGGCCCGTCATCTCCGTCTGCGCCGTGCGCACGGGTTGCGGCAAGAGCCCGGCGAGTCGCAAAATTGCCCGGCTGCTCCGCGAGATGGGTCGCCGCGTCGTCGTCGTGCGTCATCCCATGCCCTATGGCGATCTCTCCCAGCAGATCGTGCAACGATTCGAGACGGTCGAGGATCTCCGCCGCTACAACTGCACCATCGAAGAGATGGAGGAGTACGAACCGCATTTGCGCAATGGCGTCATCGTCTATGCGGGCGTGGATTACGAACGCATCTTGCGCCAAGCGGAGGCGGAGGCCGACGTCCTGGTCTGGGACGGAGGGAATAACGATCTCCCCTTCTTCGTCCCCGATTTGGAGATCGTGCTCGTGGACCCACATCGGCCCGGACACGAGCGGGCGTACTTTCCGGGCGAAGTGAACTTCCTGCGGGCCGATGTCCTCATCATCAGCAAGGTCAATACGGCGCGCCCCGAAGATGTGGAGGCCGTTCGGCAGAACATTCGCGCGTTCAATCCGAAGGCGCTCGTCATCGAGGCGAATTTGCCGATCGTCGTGGACGCGCCCGAGGCGATTCGCCATCGGCGTGTGCTCGTCGTCGAGGACGGACCGACGCTGACGCACGGTGAGATGAGCTATGGCGCGGGCGTGCTCGCCGCTCGACAGTACGGCGCGCGCGAGCTGATTGACCCGCGTCCCTACGCCGTCGGCAGCATCCGCGAGACCTTCGCCGAATATCCGCACATCGGGCCGTTGCTCCCGGCGATGGGCTACGGCGCGGAGCAAATGCGCGAGCTGGAGGAGACGATCAATCGCACGCCCTGCGATGTCGTGCTCGTGGCGACGCCGGTGGATTTGCGTCGCGTCCTGCAGATTCGACATCCGACCTGTCGCGTCGCGTATGAGCTGGAAGAAGTCGGCCCACCGACGCTCGGCGATGTCCTTCGAGACTTCCTCGCGAGGATGAACGCTTGATGAGCGAACGACTCGTCATCGCCCTTGGCGGCAACGCTTTGATCAAACCGGGGCAAGCCGGGACGATCCCCGAGCAGCTCGCCAATTTGGAAGAATCGCTCGGCGGCGTGGTGGAATTGATCCGCGAAGGACATCGGATCGCGCTCACGCACGGCAACGGCCCACAGGTCGGCAATATCGTCATTCGCGTCGAAGAAGCGCGCGGGAAAGCTTACGATCTGCCGCTCGACGTCTGCGTCGCAGAGTCGCAAGGCGAGATGGGGTATCTCATTCAACGCACCTTACAGAACCTGCTCCATCGGAGGGGCATCGCTCGTTCGGTGGTGACCGTTCTCACGCAGGTCGTCGTAGATCGCCATGATCCACGCCTGCATTCGCCGACCAAACCCATCGGCCCGTTCTACACGGCAGCGCAAGCCGACGAGTTGCGACGCAAGGGATACACGCTCATGGAAGACGCGCATCGAGGCTATCGGCGCGTCGTCCCGTCGCCGCTGCCGCTTCGCCTGGTCGAGCAGGAGGTGATCCTTCAGCTTTTCGAGAGCGGCGTGATCGTCATCGTCGCTGGCGGCGGAGGCATTCCCGTCGCGCTCGCTGAGGATGGGACGCTCGTGGGCATCGAAGCCGTTGTGGATAAGGACCTGGCGTCGAGTCTTCTGGCGACGGCTCTGAAAGCTGACCGGTTGCTCGATCTCACGGCCGTCGAGAAGGTGAAACTCTACTTCGGCACGCCTCAGGAGCAGGACATCGAGCGGATGACGCTTGACGAAGCGCGACGGTACCTGGCCGAAGGGCATTTCGCTCCCGGAAGCATGGGGCCGAAGATCGAAGCCGCCATCGCGTTTCTCGAGCGCGGTGGGCGCGAGGTCATCATCACGCGACCGGATGTCGTGCTCGCGGCTTTTCGCGGTCACACGGGCACACACATTTATCCCGATTGAGAGGAGGCCAGCGATGAAGCATCTCCTTTCCCTCGCCGATTGGCCACGCGAATGGATCGAGGAGACAATTGAACATGCCGTGCAAATCAAACGCGATCCCGCTCGCGTTGCGCGCGCGCTTGAAGGGCGCGTGTTGCTCATGCTCTTCGAGAAGCCGTCGTTGCGCACGCGGCTGTCGTTCGAGGTCGCCATGCTGCAAATGGGCGGGCACGCGATCTACTACGACCTCGGCGCGTCGCCGCTGGGGAAAGGGAAAGAGAGCATCGCCGATACGGCGCGCACGGCCTCGCGTTACGTGGACGCGATCATGGCGCGACTCTTCCGGCAAGCGGATCTGGAAGAGCTGGCCGCGCACGCGAGCGTGCCCGTCATCAACGGTCTGACCGATCACGAGCATCCCTGCCAGGTGCTTGGCGATTTGATGACCATCCGGGAGAAGAAAGGCCGACTTCAGGGCGTGAAGCTCGCCTATGTGGGCGATGGGCACAATAACGT
Source organism: Blastocatellia bacterium (assembly GCA_025055075.1). Lineage (NCBI taxonomy): Bacteria > Pseudomonadati > Acidobacteriota > Blastocatellia > Blastocatellia bacterium. Next base: position 9,123 of record JANWYV010000022.1, on the reverse strand, counting down.
GACGCATTCGTTGCTTCTCGGTGGCGCGGCTGTGGGAATGCACGTGAGCGTGGGTTGCCCCGAGGGTCAAGAGTACGAGCCGGATGCGACCGTTCTCCAACGGGCTCGGGCGATGGCCCGCGAGACAGGAGCTGCGATTGAGATCGTGCACAATGCATCTGCAGCGGTCGCCTCGGCCGACATCGTCTACACGGACACGTGGATGAGCTACCACATTCCGCCCGAACAGCGCGCCGAACGCGAGCGACGTCTCCGATCTTTTCAAGTGACGACGGACCTCATGCGGCAGGCTCGCCCCGACGCGCTCTTCATGCATTGCCTTCCGGCCGAGCGCGGGGCCGAGATGACCGACGAGGTCATTGACGGACCGCAGAGCATCGTCTTCGATCAAGCGGAGAACCGCCTCCACATTCAAAAGGCCATCTTGCTCCGCTTGCTCGGATGATGGCGGTCAGGAGCGCGAGGCGGCTTCACGCGGAATAGACCTTGTGCCTCCCTCATCGTTGGTGCTCGCTCATAACGTGGATGCGGATTCGGACCTTCAATCAGGTATCTCCTCACGCTCTTCGTGAGCGAGCCGTTCAAACGAAGGACAAACCGTCGTCCCCTTTGGAGGCGCGCCGAAAATTCAGACCTTATGATGCGCGCACTTTGAGCCCGCGATTCCTTCGACGAATTCGCACGCGATCAGCGTCGCGGGGGCGTCAGGACTCGGCCCGCCAGTTTCCCCGTGAGCTTCCCCCCATCAACCGCGAATTCGCCATTGACCAGCACGTAGAGGATCCCTTCGGCGTACTGATGCGGATTCGTGTACGTCGCGCGGTCGGCGATCTTCTCGGGATCGAAGATGGTGATGTCCGCCCAATAGCCTTCGCGCAAGAGGCCACGGTCGCGCAGGCCGATGATTTGTGCCGGCAGCGATGTCATTGAGCGAATGGCGAAGGGTAAGGAGATGACGCCGCGCTCGAAGACGTAGCGCCGAATCTTACGAGGGAAAGCGCCGTAGTAGCGTGGATGTGGGATTCCCTCGCCGAAAGCCACAGTGCCGGCATCGCTGCAGGTCGCCGTGAACTCCTGCCGCATGATGTGCTCGATGTCCAGCTCTGAGAGCGAGAAGCCTCGCATGCGCGCTCCCCCGGGACGATCCAATCCGTTCAGTTGGAGCCACAGCGCCGTGTCCACTGGATCCTCGCCGCGCCGACGCGCGACCTCGCCGAGCGATTTCCCAATCAGCTCCGGATCCGGGAACTCGTAGATGATGATGCGCTCCGGCCCGCCGCGCCGATCGATCTCATGGACGATGTCCCGACGGATCTTCTCCCGCTGCTTCGGATCGTTCAATCGCCGTCGCAGATTTTCTTTCATCCGCGCGAACGGTTCGGCTCGTCCGCGCACGAGTTGTCCCAATTGCCCACCGACTTCGACGCCCTCTTCAGCGAGGGCCCACAAGGGGATGAGCACCGTTTGCCCATCTGTCCCCGTCGTATCGTAGGGGTATTGATCGGCGTAGACCGGCAGGCCTCGCTCCCGTGCTTCGGCGATCAACCGCACGGCGGCATAGCTGCTCCCCCAATACGAAGCTCCCTTCGCCTTCAAGTGCGAGGCGACGGCGACGACGCCCGTCTTCGCGCTGATTTCGATCGTCTCCTGCACCGCTTGCAGCAGATCCACCGACGGCGTCTCATCGGAAGCATTCTTCCACAAGGGATCGCGCCCTTCGCTCCGCTGATGAGCGATGTAGAATCCGCCATAAGCCGCGACGACCTTCGCCAACTCGATCAACTCTTCGGTCGTGCTCCAGCGACCGGGCACATACTCCAACCCAGCGCTCAGACCGAAAGCGCCTTCCTCCAGTCCTTGCTTGAGGAGCGCCTTCATCCGCTCGATCTCTTCGCGCGTCGCCGGCCGCCGAATGTCCTCTCCCATGACGCGGCTGCGCAAGGTTCCATGCCCGACCAGGAGCACGACATTCGTTCCGATCCCCTGTCGCTCATAGAGAGCCTTCTGTTCAGCGATCGGCCATGGCGAGCGCCCATCCTGATTGACGACGACCGTCGTCACCCCCTGCATGAGCATGTTCGGGTTCACATTGGTGCGCGGTGAGCCCAACCCTTCGTCCGCATGCGAATGGAGGTCAATGAACCCCGGAACGACGTAGAGTCCGCGCGCATCGATGATGCGCGTGGCCGTCGCCCCCTCCAGTCGCCCGATGGCCACAATCCGCCCATCTTTGATGGCCACGTCAGCCGAAAACCACGGATTCCCCGTCCCATCCACGATGCGTCCTCCGCGAATGAGCACATCATACAAGGGCGTTTGCCCGCGAACCGGCCAGACCGATAGCGAAGCAAGAAGCATCACTAGGGCAGCGATCGGCTTCATCATCCCCCTCCTCATTGAGCGATCACGCGCAGCGGGAAAATAGCAAAGACCCGTCCCTCCTGTCTAGGGACATCCCTTCCCGACCGCTAGCTACCGAGCGTCTCGCCGAGAGCTGGTGAAGCGAACTTTCCCGCGAGAGACGGCATGGCGCGCTTGACTCATTCAATTGAGCGCTCACAATTGGGAATTCGGAGGAGGGAGCTATGGCGAATACGGAATTGCCAGATGTCTTGCGAGAGTTCGCGGCGAAATATCCGCAAGTCTGGGAGGCATACAACCGACTGGGGGAGGCGACCACGCAAGCTGGCCCCCTCGATGAGCGAACGCAGCGCTTGGTGAAGCTGGCTATCGCGATTGGCGCCGGTCGCGAGGGCGCGGTTCACTCGCACGCGCGCCGCGCTTTGAAGGCCGGGATCACTCCGGAAGAGCTGATTCACGTCGGCTTGCTCGCCATCACAACGATTGGCTGGTCCGGCGCCTTCGCCGCGATCACCTGGATCATGGACGTGCTGCCGAAGGAACAGGCGTAGGGGCGCTGCTCGTTGCGCCCCCACGCCCGATCAGGGCCGATTCCGATAGCGCTCGTAGAGCTGCGTGTGCCTGGTCTCCAGCGACACGAGCCGACCGTTGATGAAGAGATAGCGCACCTGCGAGCGAATTTCGAGCGGATCGCCGTCCCAGACGACGAGGTTGGCCATTTTGCCCACCTCGATGCTCCCCAGCCGATCGGCGACTCCGAAGATCTCAGCCGGAGAGATCGTCAACGCGCGCAACGCCTCATCGCGAGGCAAGCCGAAGGCTACGGCCATCGCCGCATGATAGGGGAGATTCCTCACGTTCGAGGCGTCGTTGGTCAGGAAAGCGAACTTCACTCCCGCCTCATACAATTGCTTAGCGGCCGTGAATGTGCTGTCATAGGGATCGTCCTCGTTCCGCGGAAGGCTCAGCACAGGACCGAGCAGCACGGGGATGTTCTTCTCCTTGAGAAGTCGCGCGACTTTCGGAGCCTCGAGCCCACCACTGATGATGATCTTGACCTTCTGCTCCTCGGCGAACTCGACGGCGGCCTTGATGTCCCGATCATCGTTGGCGGCGACGATCAGCGGCAGTGTCCCCTCGACCACCGGCACCAGGGCCTCGAGGACGGGATTGATCAGGAAGGGCTGCCGATCCCGAGCATTCGCGGCATTCCCTTCAGGCACGCCAGCTTCGGCGGCGCGCTTCGCCTTCGCATAGGCGCGCGCGTCATCCAGAAGCCGTCGCACGCGCTGCAATCGCTCCTCGCGTTGCCGTCGAGCTTCCTCGAAGCTGCGCTCGCGCGGCTGGAACGTCTCCGGATCGAAGAAGCGGCCCGCGGCGATCGTGGGGAAGTTGAAGTAGATGCCAATGGGAGCCTTGACGAGCATCTCCTCCCACGTCCAGCCATCCAGGTTGATGAGCGCGGCCTGCCCCGAGAGAATGCCTCCCCGCGGAGTCGTGAGCACCGTCGTGATGCCATTGACGCGCGCTACTGGAATAAGCTCGCTCGCCGGATTGACGGCCACGATCGCCTTCAGCTGCGGATTGAAATCCCCGATCTCGTTGACGTCCACGGTCGCCGGGACCTGACCGATCTCGGTCAATCCGATGGTCGTCCCCGAATCAATGAAGCCGGGATAGACCCACATCCCTTGCGCATTGATGACGCGCGCGCCCGCCGGAATGGAGACGTTCCGACCGACGGCGGCGATCTTCCCGTCCCGAATCACAACGGTGCCGCGTTCGATCACCGGCCCAGTGATCGGCACGATGCGCGCGTTCGTGATGGCATAGATCTCTCCGCGCTGCGCCCGCGCGCTCGAAAGTGAGAGCACGGGCCAAAGCCCAAAAGCCACGATGAGCACAAACGCTCTCTTCCTCATGGCCGCACCTCCTTGCCCGGTCCGGGCGGTAGCGGATGCTCCGCGTTTCCTTCAGTGCCCTCATCGGGCGGACGATTGCGCGGCCCCGGACGACGTTCCGCGCCACGCTCGCGAGCCCGGAGCGCTTCCTTCTCCTTCTGGATCTCCGCGCGTCGAGCCAAATCGGCCTCGCGATCGAAGTAGAGCTGACCGTCAATGAACACCTTCTCGACGATCGAATAGACGCTGAGCGGATGTCCGCTGTAGATCACCAGATCTGCATCTTTGCCGACTTCGATCGAGCCGACGCGATGATCAATGCGCAGTTGCTTGGCCGGATTGATCGTGATGAGCGCCAAGGCCTCGTCCTCGCTCAGGCCGCCATATTTCATGGCCTTGGCCGCTTCCAAGTTCAAGCGGCGGGCCAATTCGGCGCTGTCGGAATTGAAGGAGACGAGGACGCCCTTGCGGGCCATGAGCGCCCCATTGTACGGGATGGCGTCATAGGCTTCGACCTTGTACGCCCACCAGTCGGAGAATGTCGAGGCGCCCGCGCCGTGAGCGGCAAGCTCTCGGGCGACCTTGTATCCTTCCAGCACGTGTTGGAACGTGGCGATCTTGAAGCCGAACTCCTCGGCCAGGCGAATGAGCATGAGGATCTCATCGGCGCGATAGGCGTGCGCATGCACCAAGCGCTTTCCCTGCAGGATCTCGACGAGCGGCTCCAACTTCAAATCCCGACGCGGGGGAACGACGTTCTCGCCAGCTCGCTTGCGGCGTTCGTACTCTTCCCACTGGAGCATGTAGTTCCGCGCTTGCGTGAACGCCTCGCGGATCGTGTACTCGACCCCCAGGCGCGTGGCCGGATAGCGGCGCGGCGTTCCCGGCGGCGGCGTGAAATTCGAGCGCTTCGGATTCTCCCCGAGCGCGAACTTGATGCCCGGCATCGCCCCTTCAAACAGCATCTCCGACGCCGTCTTCCCCCAGCGAAGCTTGATCACCGCGTTCAACCCGCCGATGGCGTTCGCGCTCCCGTGCAGGATATTGGCCGTCGTCACCCCTCCGGCCAAGTCGCGATAGATGTTGATATCGGTCGGATCGAGCACATCCTCGATGCGCACCATCGAGGTGACCGAGAGGGTGCCCTCGTTCACCCCTCCATCTATGGCGATGTGCGAATGGCAATCAATGATGCCGGGCATGATGTATTTGCCCGTAGCATCAATGACCTTCGCTCCCGGCGGCGCGTCAATGTTTCGGCCAACGGCCGCGATCTTCCCTCCGCGAATGAGGATCGAACCGTTCTCGATCCGTCCGCGCGTCACGGTCAAGATCGTCCCCCCGCGGATGAGCGTCACCTCCTCGCGCGCGCCGCTTGAAGGAGCCTGGGCGGAAACCGATCCGCCGAGCGAAGCTCCGAGCAGACACGCGCTCACAGCAAGACCCCACATTCGTGCGGCGAATGCTCGTGCGTCTCTCATGGCTGCTGACCTCCTGATGAGAGTCTCGGCCGTGTCCCCGAGAAGGGGAATGATCCCATGCCTTCGACCGTCACCGTTCCACTCATGCGATCGCCTTCGACGCGACCGGCGAACGTGACCAGCATGGGTGTTCCTTGGATCTCCACCGAGAGCGTGAAGCGCACTTCATTTCCGGAGACCGACCCGCTGGAGATCGTGGATTGTCCGAACGGGCTGGTCACCGCGCCAGAGATCGTCTCTCCCTCATGCCGGAGGTCCGCCGTGATGGCGACCGCTCCCTGTGGCGATTCGACCGTGAGATTCCACGTCCCCGTCACCGTGACAGGCGGCGAGGGCGGTGCCGAAGGCCGTTCGGGCTCCGGCGTCCTCAGCTCAATCTGACGTCCGTCAATGAACAGATACCGGATCCGCGTGCGCTCCTCGAAGAGGTTCCCGTCGGTGACGATGAGATTGGCGATCTTGCCGACTTCGATGCTCCCTAATTGTTCGCCCACTCCCAAAATCTCCGCCGCATGAATGGTCAGAGCGCGAAGCGCGACCTCCTCAGGAAGCCCCGCTTGAACAGCCCGTGCGACGTTCCGAATGTAGTCTCTGGGATTCGACAGACCTCCCGAATGGAACGCGAACTTCAACCCGGCCCGATGCAATCGCGCAGCGTTCTGAGGCGCTTCCGCCCGCAATCGAAGAACGCGCAACGGTTCATCCGCTTCCGGATCGGCATCGCGCGGTCGCTCGGGGAAATTCACGCTCACCAGAAGCGGCACGCGCTTCTCGCGGAGCACATCCACAGCCTTGTAGGCCTCGATCGCCCCGCTCAGGATGAACTTCAGATTGAACTCTTCCGCCAGACGAATGGCCCGCCGAATCTCCGACTCCGAATTGACGTGGAAGACGACAGGCAGCTCACCGCGCACAACCGGTTGTAAGGCTTCCAACACCTCGTTGTATTCGGGTCGTTCTAATCCACGAGGATTTCGCCGATAGGCCTCCCAGTGCTGCCCATAATGCTGCGCATCGAGCAATGTCTGGCGAATGTGCGCGAACACGCCCATGAGGGAGCCGGGGAATCGCCCCCCTAATCCGCCTCCCATTGGCGTGAACCCAATGTGCAGGGCGACGGGCGATTTCACAACGGCGCGTTGCGGCGTCTCGCCCGCCATGTTGATCAATGCGCTCTGGCCAATGAAGATTCCCCTCGGCGGGATAACGAGCGCGGTCGTGATGCCCGCGCTGCGCACGCTCTCAAAGCGCTGCCCACCCAGTTGAAGGTGTCGCGCAGCCGACCACTCCGGTTGCGTGTGAGGGATCGCCGGTTGCTGAGCTTGCGCTTGAGCCTGAGCCGGTTGGGTCGGCGCCGCTCCTGGCCGCGCTCCAGGCGCTTGAGATGCCGAGGGCAGGCCGAGATCCGTCTGCGTGTCAAACAAGCCAGGATACACGGTCAAGCCACTGCCTTCGATCACGCGCGCTTCAGGCGGGATCGGAACATTCTCGCCGACCGCCGTGATGATCCCATCGCGAAAGACGACTGTGCCCTTAGAGATCACCGGGCCCGTCACCGTGACGATGCGCGCGTCCTTGATGGCGTAGACTGAAGGCGTTTGACCGAAGCTGCTCTTCCCTACGCTGCCAAGCAGAAGCGCGATCCCCAGGATACTACTGATGCGCTCCTGCCACGAACGAAACCGCTTCCTCCGTTGGTTGGTGCCCCACCTCATAGCTCCTCCTTCGAAGCAGTCTGCCCAGATCATGCGCCCGAAATTTATCAAGAAGACGCTCCCGTTGGCAATACCAACGGCGCACGAGCCCTCATTCGCAGGGAATCGCCGATCGAAGCGGAGTGCGAGATCCCTCCTGCGGAGGAGGTACGGGCCCTCCAAAGCAGAGAACTGGCAGGACAGCTCCATGAGGCCATGAAAGAGCATTTCCCCACGCTCCTCGTCGCGTCACATGTGAGTGATGGCCGGAGCTATTCTGAAGAACCGCGATCTTGTCCTCCTCGCGCGGTTCCTCTTGACTTCGAGCAAGGAAAGAGATAGAGTACGGGCCGGTCGTTTGATCCGCCAGCATGGCGGGGGACAAGACGAGCGGAGAAAGGATGATGGCACGAGCATCGAAACGTTTCGCCCTGGTCCTAAGCGTCCTTCTCGGGTTGGTCCTCGCCTCGGGCTTCGGCGCTTGGAGTGCGACGCTCACGTCCCGAATGCCGCAAGTGAACCCGCTGGAAGAGACGCTTGACGATCGTCTGGTTCGCCTCGCCGAACAGATACCAGGGTTCGGTGGGCTATTCCTCGACGAGAATGGACAGATCGCCGTGTATTTGGTCAAGGGCGAGCTCACGACGCTCTCAGTTCGAGAGATCGGTGCGGCGATCGCCCGCGTGCTCGATTGGGAGGAGCCCCGACTTCACGCCGGAGCTATGCGCATTCTGCCTGGCCAGTACGACTTTCGACAACTCAAGGAGTGGCATGATCAACTCTCCCCAAAAATCTTCGAGCTCGAAGGGGTGACGTTGACCGACATTGATGAAGCGCGGAATCGGGTGCGGATCGGCGTAGAGGACGAAGCGGCGGCCGACGCAGTCATCGAGACGCTCATATCCCTTGGCATTCCCCGCGAGGCCATCCTCGTGGAAGAAGTCGCCCCCATTCTCCCCATGACGACGCTGCGGGATAAGGTACGGCCTTTGGTCGGAGGACTGCAGATCAATTTCCCGGGGTATCTCTGCACCTTGGGATTCAACGCCGTGCGCTCGGGCGTCGCAGGATTTGTCACGAACTCGCATTGCACGAGCGTGCAAGGTGGTGTGGAAAACACTCCGTATTGGCAACCGCTTGAGGCGACGGACACGTTCATCGGCACAGAGATCGCTGATCCACTGTACACCCGGCGGCTGAGCTGCCCAAGCGGACGACTCTGCCGCTACAGCGATAGCGCCTTCGCTCAATTCGCCGTTGGCGTCACGGCCAGTCTCGGCTATTTGGCTCGAACCGAGAGTTTGGACTCGCTCACGATCACGGGCAGCTTTCAAATTACAGCGGAAGCTACGCGACGCATCTCCGGAGAAGTCCTCAATAAGGTCGGGCGCACGACGGGATGGTCCCAAGGTCCGATCACACAGACGTGCGTGAACGTAAGCGTCACCGGTACGCGGATCGTGTTGCTTTGCCAAGACTTCGTCCAGGCGACGGTGGCCCCAGGGGATAGCGGCTCCCCCGTCTTCAAAATCACGAACAACGGGAGCGTCACGCTCTACGGGTTGCTCTGGGGAGGCAATTCCTCCGGCACGAGCTTCGTCTACAGCCCGATTGGGAATATCCAACGCAGCGATGAACTCGGCCCATTGACGACGTGCGCCAACGGAAGTTGCTGAACGAGACCTT